>NZ_JAUBOV010000001.1:355746-363452 GCF_036700405.1 Microcoleus sp. T3_D1 | reverse complement strand
GGCTCGCTCACTAATCTGACCACACTGCATCTGGGCTACAATCAAATTACCGACATCAGCTTCCTCGGCTCGCTCACCAATCTGACAACACTGTCTCTCGGCGGCAGTCAAATTACCGACATCAGCGCCTTGCGCTCGCTCACCAATCTGACAACACTGGATCTCGGCGGCAATCAAATTACCGATCTGTGCGTGTTAGACGAACTCGCACAGAAACATCTTATTACTCTCTCGACTACGCCAATTGATGCTCAAAAAGCCACAGAAGCAGTCAAAGTTGCCTATGCCGCTATTGGCTTAGAAGAACCCTCCGTTATTGTTTGCAGCAGTCCCCGGGACGCTTTTCTCCAACTCTTCAACTTGCCCAAAGGCGACGATTCACCAAACTGGTCAAAGGAAGGGCATTGGGATAGATTGGGGAAAAAGCTAGACGGGAAATGGATGTCCCCATCGATTGTGAGAGAATTTACCAGTCCGGCGGTGTGGGAGTATGAGCTTGATCGCATGACGATCGAGTCCGAAGCAGACAGCACACTGAGTTCGCTAATGTACGAAGTTGTTGAGGAATATGCTCGATCGGAACGAACGATGGGGAATTTTTTTCCCGCTCATTTGTTAGACCTGGAATTCCCTGAAACCCCCACGACTTTGTTTAAAGAAATCTATTTGACTCAATGGTATATTTCTTCATTAGGCGTCAATATTTCCCAAAAGGCACAAGAAATACTTCGCTGCCAAAAGCTGCTTTTCGAGCATTGCGGTTGGATATTTCCCTTTGAAAAGTTTTGCGCGGTGTGCGATCGCCCCCGCCACCTGCGCTTTGACAGTCAAAACCGCTTGCACGCGGAAGGAGAACCTGCCATTGAGTTTGCGGATGGATGGAATTTTTACTATTATCACGGTGTCAGATTGCCTGAAGAATACGGCAAATTCCACCCAAATCAATGGCAATCCCAATGGATTTTAGCAGAAGATAATGCCGAACTTCGGCGAGTGTTAATTGAAGGAATTGGTTACGCTCGCATAATTCAAGAATTGTCAGCAAAACAAATAGATAGTTGGCAGGAGTATGCACTATTACAAATAGATGAGGCCGATGATATAGATGACGGCTATGATGTCGAGCCGATTTGTTTGTTAAAAATGACTTGTCCAAGTACGGGATTCATTCACGCTTTGAGAGTGCCGCCGTACCTGATATCAGCGAGGGAGGCAATTCGCTGGGTAAATTGGGATATTGATCCAGAGGAATTTTCCGTGCAGACTTGATATAATGGCGGCGATGGATATCTACAAGTAGTCAGCTACAGGGGACAAGGATTTCCCAGCTCGCTCTCCGCAAAGCTGCTGCTATTTTTTGCTCAGAATACGAAGCCTCTGTTTCCCGTCGGAGGAATGACAAGCATTGACCATGCAGACTTACCGAATGTGGGGTCAAATCCTCGATTACGGCTGGCACTTAATTTTGCCAACAGTCGCCCTGGGCCTTACTGGTTTTGCGGGTTTGCAAAGATTGATGCGCGGACAATTGTTAGACGTGCTGCATCCAGATTACATCCGAACAGCACGGGCTCGCCTGTTTGGCGGACGATCGAGTAATTTACATTCATGCTTTGCGGAATGCTGTTAATCCGTTGATTACGCTGTTGGGTTTTGAGGCAAGCTAGTTTATTGAGCGGTGCGTTTATTGCCGAATATTTCTTTAATTGGCCTGGTTTGGGAAAGCTGACTTTGGAGGCGGTGAACAATCAAGATTTGTATTTAGTAATGGCAAGTTTGATGATGGGTGCGACGATGTTGATTGTGGGGAATTTGTTGGCAGATTTGCTGCTGGAAGCTGTCGATCCTCGGATTAAGCTGGAAGATTTGAAATAGTAGACTTAATTCAGTAACAGAAGGTACGCAAGGGCGATTTGTAATAGTCAACAGTCAACAGTATTCCCATTATCCATGCCCCATGCCCCATGCTCCATGACCCATCTCGGAGTGTTTTATGTCAGAAAAACAACAACCAAAGGAGCCAATGAGTTTTAGTCGCTTTGCGGACTGGTGCAGGCATATTGACAGTCTTTCACAAGAGGCAAGGCACACAGTTAAAGTGTTGTTAGAAAAGGCTGGCACTGATGACCCTGAAGCAGCGCAGCAGATACTTTCAAGCATGACCGAACTGGATCTGGGCAACAATAGAATTACCGACATCAGCTTCCTCGGCTCGCTCACCAATCTGACCACACTGCATCTGGGCTACAATCAAATTACCGATATCAGCTTCCTCGGCTCGCTCACCAATCTGACAGAACTCAATCTCAACAACAATCAAATTACCGACATCAGCTTCCTCGGCTCGCTCACCAATCTGACAGAACTCAATCTCAACAACAATCAAATTACCGACATCAGCTTCCTCGGCTCGCTCACCAATCTGACTAAACTAGATATTCGCTGCAATGAAATTACCGACATCAGCTCCCTCGGCTCGCTCACCAATCTGACCACACTAGATCTTGGCGGCAATAGAATTACCGACATCAGCTTCCTCGGCTCGCTTACCAATCTGACAGCACTCGAGCTCAGCTTCAATAAAATTAGCGACATCAGCTTTCTCGGCTCGCTCACCAATCTGACAACACTGCATCTCGACTCGAATCAAATTAGCGACATCACCTTCCTCGGCTCGCTCACCAATCTCACCACACTGTCTCTCGACTGGAATCAAAAAATTACCGACATCAGCTTCCTCGGCTCGCTCACCAATCTGACCACACTGGATCTCGGCGACAATAAAATTACCGACATCAGCGCCTTGCGCCCGCTCACCAATCTGACCACACTGGATCTCGACAGAAATCAAATTACCGACATCAGCTTTCTCGGCTCGCTCACCAATCTGACAACACTGCATCTCGACTCGAATCAAATTACCGACATCAGCTTTCTCGGCTCGCTCACCAATCTGACCACACTGCATCTGGGCTACAATAAAATTAGCGACATCAGCTTTCTCGGCTCGCTCACTAATCTAACAACACTGCATCTGACCCACAATCGAATTACCGAAACCAGCTTTCTCGGCTCGCTCACCAATCTGACAACACTGCATCTCGACTCGAATCAAATTACCGACTTCAGCTTTCTCGACTCGCTCACCAATCTGACAACACTGCATCTCGACTCGAATCAAATTACCGACTTCAGCTTTCTCGGCTCGCTCACCAATCTGACAACACTGCATCTCGACTCGAATCAAATTACCGACATCAGCTTTCTCGGCTCGCTCACCAATCTGACAACACTGCATCTCGACTCGAATCAAATTACCGACTTCAGCTTTCTCGGCTCGCTCACCAATCTGACAACACTGCATCTCGACTCGAATCAAATTACCGACATCAGCTTTCTCGGCTCGCTCACCAATCTGACAACACTGGATCTCAACCACAATCAAATTACCGACATCAGCGCCTTGCGAGCGCTCACCAATCTGACAACACTGATTCTCTACAACAATCAAATTAGCGACATCAGCTTCCTCGGCTCGCTCACCAATCTGACAACACTGGATCTCCGCTTAAATCAAATTAGCGACATCAGCTTCCTCGGCTCGCTCACCAATCTGACCACACTCTATCTCAACAACAATCAAATTACCGACATCAGCGCCTTGCGAGCGCTCACCAATCTGACAATACTGCGTCTGGGCGACAATCAAATTACCGACATCAGCGCCTTGCGAGCGCTCACCAATCTGACAATACTGAGTCTCGACTCGAATCCAATTACCGCTCTGTGCGTGTTAGGCCTCCTCGCACAAAAACGTCTTACTCTCTCGACTACGCCAATTGATGCTCAAAAAGCCACAGAAGCAGTCAAAGTTGCCTATGCAGCTATTGGGCTAGAAGAACCCTCCGTTATTGTTTGCACCAGTCCCCGCGACGCTTTTCTCCAACTCTTCAACTTGCCCAAAGGCGATCGTTCACAAAACTGGTCAAACGAAGGGCATGGGAATAGATTGGGGAAAAAGCTAGACTGGGAATGGATGTCCCCATCGATTGTGAGAGAATCGATTGTGAGAGAATTTACAAGTCCGGCGGTGTGGGAGTATGAGCTCAAGCGCATAAGGATCGAGTCCGAAGCAGACAGCACACTGAGTTCGCTAATCAACGAATTGGTTGACGAATATAAGCGATCGGAACCAACGATAGGGAATGTTTTTCCCAATCATTTGTTATTCCTTAAATCTCCTGAAAACCCCACAATTTTGTTTAAAGAAATCTATTTGACCCAATGGTATATATCTTCATTAGGGGTCAATATTTCCCAAAAAACACAAGAAATACATCACTGCCAAAAGCTGCTTTTCGAGCATTGCGGTTGGATATTTCCGTTTGAAAAGATTTGCGCGGTGTGCGATCGCCCCCGGCACCTGCGCGTTGACAGTCAAAACCGCTTGCACGCGGAAGGAGAACCTGCGATCGAGTTTGCGGATGGATGGAATTTTTATTATTATCACGGTGTCAGATTGCCTGAAGAATACGGCCAACTCCACCCCAGTCAATGGCAACCCCAATGGCTTTTAACAGAAGAGAATGCCGAGCTGAGGCGAGTGTTAATTCAAGGAATTGGTTACGAGCGCATAATTCAAGACTTGTCAGCAAAACAAATAGATAGTTGGCAGGAATATGCACTATTACAAATAGATAATGTCGAGGATTTGGAGCCGATTTGTTTGTTAAAAATGACTTGTCCAAGTACGGGATTCATTCACGCTTTGAGAGTGCCACCTAACCTGACATCAGCGAGGGAGGCAATTCGCTGGGCAAATTGGGATATCGATCCAGAGGAATTTTCCGTGCAGACTTGATATAATTGTGGCGATGGATTTCTACAAGTAGTCAGCTACACCGGACAAGGATTTCCGAGTTTTATCGCAGCGTTGCTGCGGCTACCGAGCTAGGAATACGAAGCCTCTGTTTCCCGTCGGAAGAATGACTTGTATCGCTAGCGCTGACTTACCGAATGTGGGGTCAACCATTTGTGACAAGTTAAGAAAAAGTGCAAATTGTCAAGGGGGTAGACTAAAAAAGGTAAAATAGGATGAAACCTTTACGGGGCAAGCAGTTGAGCCATAGTTGAACCAGTTATGACTAGCAAAAAACGAATCAACCGAGATCATGCAAAGAAAAAAAATAGTCCCCAAATAGAAAATGAAGCGATTGCGAATCACCTGGAAGATTTATTAATTCCAGCAATGGCTGCTCAAAAAACTTTTTATCGCCAACTAAATTTAAGAGATAGGATTCTGACACTACCATTAATGATGGCAGCAATCCGCCAGTCTTTTATGGCGAAATGTAGCAGGAGTAACAGAATTAACCAGATTATTAAATAGAGAGGGATTTTTATGGTGTGAGCCGTCTGAAATTAGTCAACAAGCATTATCGCTCAGATTTTTAACTTTTCCAGCAATTTTATTTGAAAAAGTATTTAAAGAATTACTGCCTCATTTTCGTCGGGAATGGTTAACAAGAAAATCGAGACCATTACCAGATAGCGTACAATTTGCCTTAAAAAGCTTTGATAATATCTGGATAGCTGATGGCTCAACATTAGAAGCATTATTTAAGAAGCTACAAAGCTTATCAGATGTGCCAAGTGGTCAACTAGCCGGAAAAATGGGAGTAATTATAGACCTAGTAACTCATCTTCCCGAAGAAATTTGGTTTGGGGAAAATCCGAAACAAGCAGATATTAATTGGGAGGAAGATTTACTAAAAACAGTTAAGCCGAAAACCTTACTATTATTGGATCGAGGCTTCTATCACTTCGCTTTTTGGTCAAAACTCATTTCTCAAGAAATTGGATTTATCACTCGAATCAAGAAAGGTGCATCTTATCAGGTAGAGCGGGTATTAACAAATACCTATGATATCAAAGACCAGATAATTAAAATAGGTGCAGGGACAAAAAAGACACCAGCTTTGACTATAAGATTAGTACAGATTCGCTCTAATACTTCCTGGCGTTCTTATCTGACAAGTGTCCGAGAACCTGAAATATTGCCCCCTTATGTAGTAGCAGATTTATATCAAAGACGCTGGCGAATTGAAGAGGCATTTTGTACAGTAAAAAGATTATTAAATCTCAGCTATTTATGGACAGGTTCATTAAACGGAATCAAGCTCCAAATCTGGGGGACTTGGCTATTTTATGCGGTTTTAGTAGATTCTTGAGATGCAGTTGCCGATGAATTAGGAGTACCAATTGAACGGATTTCATTAGAAATGATTTATCGGGGTATGTATCATTTCTCTGTTGCCTATCAAAAAGGATTAGCTTCGGACTTAGTTAAGTATTTTGCCGCCGATAAAAATCAAGATTTAGGGATTGTTAAGCTAAGCATGAAAACCTCATGTCAGGCTAATTATTTCTCCTTTCCCTGGAACTCAAAGAAGTCCCGAACAATTTTTTTTCAACAATAAAGGAACAAATGGAGTCATATTTTAATTGGGTCAACAGGTAAAAGATGAGTAATTTTACTCATTGACAATAGTGCTTTTAGCTTAACTTGTGAGTAATGGGGGTCAACTCCTCGATTACGGCTGGCACTTAATTTTGCCAACTGTCGCTTTGAGCCTTACTGGTTTTGCTCTCCGGCAAAGATTGAGGCGCAGACAATTGTTGGACGTGCTGCGTCAAGATTATATCCGAACAGCACGGGCTCGCCTGTTTGGCGGGCGATCGAGTAATTTACATTCATGCTTTGCGGAATGCGATTAATCCGTTGGTTACGCTGTTGGGTTTTGAGGCAAGCTAGTTTGTTGAGCGGTGCGTTTATTGCCGAATATTTCTTTAATTGGCAGGGTTTGGGAAAGCTGACTCTGGAGGCCGTGACTAATCAAGATTTGTATTTAGTGATGATGGTGCGACGATGTTGATTGTTGGGGATTTGTTGGCAGATTTGCTGCTGGAAGCGGTCGCTCCTCGGATTAAGCTGGAAGATTTGAAATAGAAGACTTAATTTAGTAATATGAGGTACGCAAGGGCGATTTGTAATAGTCAACAATCAACAGTCAACAATCAACAATCAACAATCAACAGTATTCCCATTATCTATGCCCTATGCCCCATGCCCCATTACCCATCTCGGAGTGTTTTATGTCAGAAAAACAACCAAAGGAGCCAATGAGTTTTAGCAGCTTTGCCGACTGGTGCAGGCATATTGACAGCGTTTCACAAGAGGCAAGGCACAGAGTTAAAGTGTTGTTAAAACAGGCTGGCACTGATGACGCACAAGAAGCGGAGCAGATACTTTCAAGAATGACAGAACTGGATCTGTGCAACACTCGAATTACCGACATCAGATCTCTCGGCTCGCTCACCAATCTGACCACACTGTCTCTTGACAACAATCAAATTACCGACATCAGCATCCTCGGCTCGCTCACCAATCTGACAACACTGTCTCTTGACAAAAATCAAATTACCGACATCAGCTCTCTCGGCTCGCTCACCAATCTGACCACACTGTCTCTCGACAAAAATCAAATTACCGACATCAGCTCTCTCGGCTCGCTCACCAATCTGACCACACTGCATCTCGACCACAATCAAATTAGCGACATCAGCATCCTCGGCTCGCTCACCAATCTGACCACACTGCATCTCGACCACAATCAAATTAGCGACATCAGCATCCTCGGCTCGCT
>NZ_JAUBOV010000001.1:256378-355646 GCF_036700405.1 Microcoleus sp. T3_D1 | reverse complement strand
CACCAATCTGACCACACTGTCTCTCGACAGCAATAGAATTACCGACTTCAGCTTCCTCGGCTCTCTCACCAATCTGACCAGACTGAATCTCTGGGGCAATCAAATTACCGACATCAGCTTCCTCGGCTCGCTCACCAATCTGACAAGACTGTCTCTCGGCGGCAATCAAATTACCGACATCAGCTTCCTTGGCTCGTTCACTAATCTGACCGCACTGAATCTGTGCAACAATCAAATTACCGACATCAGCTCTCTCGGCTCGCTCACTAATCTGACAACACTGTATCTGGGCAGCAATCAAATTACCGACATCAGCTCTCTCGGCTCGCTCATCAATCTGATTAGACTCGATCTCAGCGAGAATCAAATTAGCGACAATCAAATTACCGACATCAGCGCCTTGCGAGCCCTCACCAATCTGACAACACTGAATCTCGACCACAATCAAATTACCGCTATGTGCGTGTTAGGCCTCCTCGCACAGAAACATCTTACTCTCTCGACTACGCCAATTGATGCTCAAAAAGCCACAGAAGCAGTCAAAGTTGCCTACGCCGCTATTGGCCTAGAAGAACCCTCCGTTATGGTTTGCAGCAGTCCCCGCGACGCTTTTCTCCAAATCTTCAACTTGCCCAAAGGCGACCATTCACCAAACTGCTCAGACGAATGGGACAGCAATAGATTGGGGGAAAAGCTAGATTGGAAATTGATATCCATGTCCCCATCGATTGTGGGAGAATTTGCAAGTCCGGGCGTGTGGGAGTATGAGATCGATCGCATGACAATCGAGCCCGAAGCAGACAGCACACTGAGTTCGCTAATAAGGGAATTGGTTCGCAGCTATCCGCGATTGGAACGAACGATGGGGAATGTTTTGCCCGCTAATTTGTTATCCCTGAGATTCCTTGAAACCCCCACCACTTTGTTTAAAGAAATCTATTTAACTGAATGGTATATCTCTTCATTAGGCATCAATCTTTCCCAAAAGGCACAAGAAATACATCACTGCCAAAACCTGATTTTCGAGCATTGCGGTTGGATATTTCCCTTTGAAAAGATTTGCGCGGTGTGCGATCGCCCCCGCCACCTGCGCTTTGACAGTCAAAACCGCTTGCACGCCGAAGGAGAACCTGCCATTGAGTTTGCGGATGGATGGAATTTTTACTATTATCACGGCGTCAAATTGCCTGAAGAATACGGCAAATTCCACCCAAATCAATGGCAATCCCAATGGCTTTTAACAGAAGAGAATGCCGAACTTCGGCGAGTGTTAATTCAAGGTATTGGTTACGATCGCATTTGTCAAGAGTTGGAAGCCAAACAAATAGATAGTTGGCAGGAATATGCACTATTACAAATAGATAATGCCGATGTCGAGCCGATTTGTTTGTTAAAAATGACTTGTCCGAGTACGGGATTCATTCACGCTTTGAGAGTTCCACCTAACCTAACATCCGCGAGGGAGGCAATCCGCTGGGTAAATTGGGATATTGATCCAGAGGAATTTTCTGTGCAGACTTGATATAATTGTGACGATGGATATCTAGAAGTAGTCAGCTACAGGGGACAAGGATTTCCCAGCTCGATCGCAGCGTTGCTGCTGCTATTTTTTGCTCAGAATACTTCGCCTCTGTTTCCCGTCGGAGTAATGACTTGTATCGATCGCGCTGACTTAGCGAATGTGGGGTCAAATCCTCGATTACGGCTGGCACTTAATTTTGCCAACAGTCGCCCTGGGCCTTACTGGTTTTGCTGGGAAGCAAAGATTGATGCGCGGACAATTGTTAGACGTGCTGCGTCCAGATTACATCCGAACAGCACGGGCTCGCAGGTTTGGCGGACGATCGAGTAATTTACATTCATGCTTTGCGGAATGCTGTTAATCCGTTGATTACGCTATTGGGGAGGCAAGCTAGTTTGTTGAGCGGTGCGTTTATTGCCGAATTTTTCTTTAATTGGCCGGGTTTGGGAAAGCTGACTCTGGAGGCGGTGAACAATCAAGATTTGTATTTAGTAATGGCGAGTTTGATGATGGGTGCGGCGATGTTGATTGTTGGGAATTTGTTGGCGGATTTGCTGCTGAAAGCTGTCGCTCCTCGGATTAAGCTGGAAGATTTGAAATAGTAGACTTAATTCAGTAATATGAGGTACGCAAGAGCGATTTGTAATAGTCAACAGTCAACAGTCAACAGTCAACTGTATTCCCATTACCCATTCCCCATTCCCGATGCCCCATTCCCCATCTAGGAGTGTTTTATGTCAGAAAAACAACCAAACGAGCCAATAAGTTTTAGCCGCTTTGCCGACTGGTGCCGGCATATTGACAGTCTGTCCAAAGAGGCAAGGTACACAGTTAAAGTGCTGTTAAAAAAGGCGGGCACTGATGACCCTGAAGCAGCGGAGCAGATACTTTCAAGCCTGACAGAACTGAATCTCTACAGCAATCGAATTACCGACATCAGCAATCAAATTACCGACATCAGCATCCTCGGCTCGCTCACCAATCTGACAACACTGAATCTCTACCACAATCAAATTACCGACATCAGCGCCTTGCGTAAGCTCACCAATCTGACAACACTGAATCTCGGCGACAATGAAATTAGCGACATCAGCTCTCTCGGTTCGCTCACCAATCTGACCACAGTGGATCTCAACGACAATAAAATTACCGACATCAGCATCCTCGGCTCGCTCACCAATCTGACCACACTGTCTCTCCGCAGCAATAAAATTACCGACATCAGCATCCTCGGCTCGCTCACCAATCTGACCACACTCAATCTGTGCAGCAATAAAATTACCGACATCAGCATCCTCGGCTCGCTCACCAATCTGACAGAACTGTATCTCGCCGCCAATCAAATTACCGACTTCAGCATCCTCGGCTCGCTCACCAATCTGACCACACTCAATCTCAACTACAATCAAATTACCGACATCAACTTCCTCGGCTCGCTCACCAATCTGACCACACTGGAGCTCGACAGCAATCAAATTACCGATATCAGCGCCTTGCGAGCGCTCACCAATCTGACAACACTGCATCTCATCTTCAATCCAATTACCGATATTTGCGTGTTAGGCGAACTCCCACAGAAACGTCTTACTCTCTCGACTACGCCAATTGATGCTCAAAAAGCCACAGAAGCAGTCAAAGTTGCCTATGCAGCTATTGGCCTAGAAGAACCCTCCGTTATGGTTTGCAGCAGTCCCCAGGACGCTTATCTCCAAATCTTCAACTTGCTCAAACGCGACCATTCACCAAACTTGTCAAACGAAGGGCATGGGAATATATTGGGGAAAAAGCTAGACAGGAAATGGATGTCTATGTCCCCATCGATTGTGAGAGACTTTACAAGTCCGGCGGTGTGGAACTATCAGTTCAATGGCATGGAGATCGAGTCCGAAGCAGACAGCACACTGAGTTCGCTAATGAGCGAATTGGTTGAGGAATATGAGCGATGGGAAGGAACGATGGACAAGGTTTTTTCCGCTCATTTGTTTGAGCTGAACTACCCTGAAACCCCCACGAGTTTGTTTAAAGAAATCTATTTGACCCAATGGTATATTTCTTCATTAGGCATCAATCTTTCCCAAAAGGCACAAGAAATACATCACTGCCAAAAGCTGCTTTTCGAGCATTGCGGTTTTATATTTCCCTTTGAAAAAATTTGCTTTGTGTGCGATCGCCCCCGGCACCTGCGCTTTGACAGTCAAAACCGCTTTCACGCGGAAGGAGAACCTGCGATCGAGTTTGCGGATGGATGGAATTTTTACTATTATCACGGTGTCGAATTGCCTGAAAAATACGGCTGCCTCCACCCAAATCAATGGCAATCCGAATGGCTTTTAAGAGAAGACAATGCCGAACTTCGGCGAGTGTTAATTCAAGGAATTGGTTACGCTCGCCTTTGTGAAGAATTGTTAGCGACAAAAATAGATATTTGGCAGGAATATGCACTATTACAAATATATAATAATGCCGAAGCAGAGCCGATTATTTTGTTAAAAATGACTTGTCCAAGTACGGGATTCATTCACGCTTTGAGAGTGCCGCCTGACCTGACATCAGCGAGGGAGGCAATTCGCTGGGTAAATTGGGATATCGATCCAGAAGAATTTTCCGTGCAGACTTGATATAATTGCGGCGATGGAGTTCTCTAAGTAGTCAGCTACACGGGACAAGGATTTCCCAGCTCGATCTCCGCAAAGCTGCTGCTATTTTTTGCTCAGAATACGAAGCCTCTGTTTTCCGTCGGAGGAATGACTTGTATCGATCGCGCAGACTTACCGAATGTGGGGTCAAATCCTCGATTACGGCTGGCACTTAATTTTGCCAACAGTCGCCCTGGGCCTTACGGGTTTTGCGGGTTTGCAAAGATTGATGCGCGGACAATTTTTGGACGTGCTGCGTCAAGATTATATCCGAACAGCGCGGGCTCGCCTGTTTGCCGGACGATCGAGTAATTTACATTCATGCTTTACCGAATGTGGGGTGAAATCCTCGATTACGGCTGGCACTTAATTTTGCCAACAGTCGCTTTGAGCCTTACTGGTTTTGCTGGGAAGCAAAGATTGATGCGGGGACAATTGTTGGACGTGCTGCGTCAAGATTATATCCGAACAGCACGGGTTCGCCGGGAAGCCGGACGATCGAGTAATTTACATTCATGCTTTGCGGAATGCTGTTAATCCGTTGATTACGCTATTGGGTTTTGAGGCAAGCTAGTTTGTTGAGCGGTGCGTTTATTGCCGAATATTTCTTTAATTGGCCGGGTTTGGGAAAGCTGACTCTGGATGCGGTGACAAATCAAGATTTGTATTTAGTGATGATGGGTGCGACCATATTGATTGTGGGGAATTTGTTGGCGGATTTGCTGCTGAAAGCTGTCGCTGCTCGGATTAAGCTGGAAGATTTGAAATAGTAGACTTAATTCAGTAATATGAGGTACGCAAGGGCGATTTGTAATAGTCAACAGTCAACAGTCAACAGTCAACAGTCAACAGTCAACAGTCAACAGTATTCCCATTACCCATGCCCTATGCCCCATGCCCCCTGACCCATCTCGGAGTGTTTTATGTCAGAAAAACAACCAAACGAGCCAATGATTTTTAGCCGCTTTGCCGACTGTTGCCGGCATATTTATAGTCTTTCAGAAGAGGCAAGGCACACAGTTAAGGTGTTGTTAAAAAAGGCTGGCACTGATGACCCTGAAGCAGCGGAGCAGATACTTTCAAGCATGACAGAACTGGATCTCAACTACTATCGAATTACCGACATCAGCGTCCTCGCCTCGCTCACCAATCTGACCACACTGGATCTGAGCAACAATCTAATTAGCGACATCAGCGTCCTCGCCTCGCTCACCAATCTGACCACACTGGATCTGAGCAACAATCTAATTAGCGACATCAGCGTCCTCGGCTCGCTCACCAATCTGACCACACTGTCTCTCCACTGCAATCGACGAATTACCGACATCAGCGTCCTCGGCTCGCTCACCAATCTGACCACACTGGATCTCCGCTTCAATCTAATTAGCGACATCAGCTTCCTCGGCTCGCTCACCAATCTGACCACACTGGATCTCCGCTTAAATCAAATTACCGACTTCAGCGTCCTCGGCTCGCTCACCAATCTGACCACACTGTCTCTCAACAGCAATGAAATTACCGACATCAGCTTCCTCGGCTCGCTCACCAATCTGACCACACTGGATCTCCGCTTAAATCAAATTACCGACATCAGCATCCTCGGCTCGCTCACCAATCTGACCACACTGTCTCTCAACAGCAATGAAATTACCGACTTCAGCTTTATCGGCTCGCTCACCAATCTGACCACACTGTCTCTTAACAGCAATCAAATTACCGACATCAGCTTCCTCGGCTCGCTCACCAATCTGACCACACTCTCGCTCAGTGGCAATCAAATTACCGACATCAGCTTCCTCGGCTCGCTCACCAATCTGACAAAACTGAATCTCAGCAACAATCAAATTACCGACTTCAGCTTTCTCGGCTCGCTAACCAATCTGACCACACTGGATCTCCGCTTCAATCAAATTACCGACTTCAGCTTCCTCGGCTCGCTAACCAATCTGACCACACTGAGTCTCTGGGGCAATCAAATTACCGACATCAGCATCCTCGGCTCGCTCACCAATCTGACCACACTCTCGCTCAGTGACAATCAAATTACCGACATCAGCATCCTCGGCTCGCTCACAAATCTGACCACACTCTCGCTCAGTGGCAATCAAATTACCGACATCAGCTCTCTCGGCTCGCTCACCAATCTGACCACACTGTCTCTTGACAACAATCAAATTACCGACATCAGCTCGCTCGGCTCGCTCACCAATCTGACCACACTGTCTCTTGACAACAATCAAATTAACGACATCAGCTCGCTCGGCTCGCTCACAAATCTGACAACACTGTCTCTTGACAACAATGAAATTACCGACATCAGCTTCCTCGGCTCGCTCACCAATCTGACAGCACTGTTTCTCAGCACCAATGGAATTACCGACATCAGCTCTCTCGGCTCGCTCATCAATCTGACCACACTCGAGCTGTGCGACAATCAAATTACCGACATCAGCGCCTTGCGTAAGCTCACCAATCTGACAGGAGTGAATCTCTACAACATTCAAATTACCGGTCTGTGCGTGTTAGGCCTCCTCGCGCAGAAACGTCTTACTCTCTCGACTAGGCCAATTGATGCTCAAAAAGCCACAGAAGCAGTCAAAGTTGCCTACGCCGCTATTGACTTAGAAGAACCTGAAGTTATTATTTGCAGCAGTCCCCGCGACGCTTATCTCCAAATCTTCAACTTACCCAAAGGCGACCATTCACCAAACTGCTCAGACGAATGGGACAGCAATAGATTGGGGGAAAAGCTAGATTGGAAATGGATCTCCGTGTCCCCATCGATTGTGGGAGAATTTGCCAGTCCGGCGGTGTGGGAGTATGAGCTCCGTAGCATGACGATCGAGTTTGAAGCCGACAGCATACTGAGTTCGCTAATGTACCAATTCGTTGACGAATATGAGCGCTTTCAACGGACTAGGCGTAGTGTTTTTAGCGATCATTTTTTATCTCGGAAATACCATGAAACCCCCACTAATTTGTTTAAAAAAATCTATTTAACTGAATTATATATCTCTTCATTAGGCGTCAATATTTCCCAAAAAGCTCAAGAAATACATCACTGCCAAAAGCAGCTTTTCGAGCATTGCGGTTGGATATTTCCCTTTGAAAAAATTTGCGCGGTGTGCGATCGCCCCCGCCACCTGCGCTTTGACAGTCAAAACCGCTTGCACGCCCAAGGAGAACCTGCCATTGAGTTTGCGGATGGATGGAATTTTTACTATTATCACGGTGTCAGATTGCCTGAAAATTACGGCAAACTTCACCCCAATCAATGGCAATCTCAATGGCTTTTAGCAGAAGAGAATGCCGAACTTCGGCGAGTGTTAATTCAAGGAATTGGTTACGATCGAATTTGTCAAGAGTTGCAAGCAAAACAAATAGATAGTTGGCAGGAATATGCACTATTACAAATAGATAACGCCGATGTCGAGCCGATTTGTTTGTTAAAAATGACTTGTCCGAGTACGGGATTCATTCACGCTTTGAGAGTTCCACCTAACCTGACATCAGCGAGGGAGGCAATTCGCTGGGTAAATTGGGATATTGATCCAGAGGAATTTTCCGTGCAGACTTAATCTATAACAACTCTCAATCATTCATGAAGATTTGTAGACGTAGTGTCCCCGTGCCTACCCCGATTGGGGCAATTTACGCACTGGCGATCGGAAACGGTTTTTTTTTGGGAATACTTAGTTATAGCACCCAAAAGCGACAAAAACCCGGTTTCTTTGGTGTTGATGCGGAATATCCTTTCCGGTAGATTAGCGATTTGTCGTCGAGGGGGCAGGTTTATGAGATTGTCGGTTTTCGGCAATTATTGTCGGTGAACCTGCCCCTACAAGACATGGCGTTTGTAATAACGGATCGGATCTATCTGAGATATTGCAGCATTCTCCATTAGCTGTAGGGGCGGGTTCGCCAGTAGGCTTAAACGTTTGCAGACAGGTTAAATAAACCCGCCCTCCCCCACGAATAATCCCCTCAAATCACTCGGACTCGATATAACTCCTATTATTCCCAGAAATGCACCTATAAAATTTCATTCACCCTCCAAACATGGCAAAACAACTAGCAATAGAAACTCGCGGGCTGACGAAACAATTCGATCGCCATATAGCCGTCAATGACATCGATTTGCAAGTAGCAGCAGGCGAAGTATGCGGACTGATAGGCCCCAACGGTGCCGGCAAAACTACTTTGCTGCGGATGTTGGCGGCGGCTGAGGAACCGACTATAGGGGAAATTTACATCAACGGCGATAGGTTATTGCGCGATCGATCGCACCCAATTCTCAAACAGCGCATCGGCTTTCTTCCCGACGACTTTCCCCTCTACGACGACTTGACTGTTTGGGATTATTTAGACTATTTTGCCCGACTCTACAACCTCCAGCAACCGCGCCGCCGAGAGCGAATCAACTCCGTGTTAGAACTCGTGCAACTAACCAACAAGCGCAACAGCTTAATTTCCACCCTTTCGCGGGGGATGAAACAGCGCCTGAGTTTGGGGAGAACTATTATCCACGAACCGCTATTGTTGTTGTTAGATGAACCCGTTTCTGGCTTAGATCCGATCGCCCGAATGCAGTTCCGCGAAATTATCAAAGTTTTGCAAGAAGCCGGCATGACCGTAGTCATATCATCTCACGTTCTCAGCGACTTAGCCGAACTTTGTAGCTGGGTGGGTATCATGGAACTCGGATATCTGGTCGAAAGCGCACCTTTACAAGAACTTTACAAACGCCTCAGCCGCCAGCAAATTTTTATGTCGGTTTTAGGAAATAAATTAGAAGCGCTAACATCGGCATTAAAAAACTTTCCGTGGGTGGAAAATTGGGCAATAATCCCGGAAACTCAACAGGTGTGCGTAGATTTTTCAGGAAGCCCGGAAGATGCCGCAAATTTATTACGCGAACTCGTCGCCGCCAACATTCCCCTAACCGAATTCCACTGCACTCAAGAAGACTTAGAAACCATCTTCCTCAAGATGGGACACCAGCAAGCATCCTAAGAAAGCTCATTTCCTGTTTCCCAGAATAAACAGTGAGTTATAACTGAGTGATTAACCATGCTCAATAAGCCTTTTATTGGCGGGAACTCCTGCCAAACCCACCATCAAACTCACTCTTTGTGGAACGGGCATCTTGCCCGTTATTGAGAATAGTTTAACAGTGAGTTATAACTGAGTCGTCACCCATTCCTAATCACCAATAACCAATGACACTCCACTTACTAGACAAAATAGGCAACTGGAATCCCCAGTTATTTCGAGAAATCAAAGGCCGCTTGAATACTGGCAATATGGCGATCGCCTCTGCCCTTTCCCTAAGCGCTCAACTGCTGCTGTTCATGTATTTCAGCGCCCAGATACCCCTTCCCCCTCCTAATGGGGAGTACACTTACCCCATCTATCACAGATTTTGCATTTTCAAAAATGCCAATTCCTATGAGAAACAGTGCGTCAGAGATGCCTTGGGCAACTTTGCCATTGACTGGCCGCAGTGGTGGCTAGAGATATTCATTTGGCTGAGCATATTGAGCGTGTTAGCTTTATTAGTAGCAGGGACTTATATGCTTGTCAGCGACTTAGACAAGGAGGAACGCCGCGGCACGCTCAACTTTATTCGCCTCAGTCCCCAGTCAGCAAAAACAATTTTTCTCGGCAAAATTCTCGGCGTCCCAATTTTACTGTATCTAGCAGCAATTCTGACAGTACCGCTGCACCTGTACAGTGGATTAGCTGCTCAAATACCCTTGAATGAAATTTTATGTTTCTACACAGCGGTTGCAGCTAGCTGTGCTTTATTTTACAGTGCTGCGATGCTATTTGGATTGACAACCAGTTGGTTGGGAGGATTTCAACCTTGGTTGGCTAGCGCTACGGCTTTTGTTGTGTTTGGGATTTCTTGGCTCCCGCTCACGCGAGCTGCTGGGGATGTCGTACATTTTTTGTCTCCCCTGGCTATCCTGAGATATCAGCTTTTTCTAGTTGATAAAACTGATTTCGATTCTTTAGTTGAAAATTTAGACAAGTTGCAATGGTTTTACTCGCCAGTGGGTACAAATATTGCGAGTGGCATTGCTTTGTCTCTCTTGGTTTGTGGTACAGGAACCTACTGGATGTGGCAGGGATGGCAGCGCCGCTTTCCCAATCCCAGCGCTACAGTTTTGAGCAAGCGGCAAAGTTATTTGCTAGTTATCTGCTGTCAGGTAATATTTTTAGGGTTTGCACTCCAATCAGACCCCCCAAACGACGGTAATCTCATCTGTTTACTTATCTTGAATTTGGTGATGTTCTTAGCTTTAATTGCAGCTTTAACATCTGACAGACAATCATTGTACGATTGGGCAAGGTATCGGAAACAAATCGTTCCCAGCAATCAGAAGCTGTGGCGACGCTACCCACTACTCGATTTAATTTGGAGCGATAAAAGTCCGGCTGTAGTTGCGATCGCGATCAATTTCCTCAGCTCAGTAATAATTTTAACACCTTGGGCGCTGTTGGAACAACCTGATATAAACGAACTTTGGGGTGTAATTCGCTGTCTGAATCTCATCCTAATTTACGCAGCCATCACCCAACTATTCCTATTTACCAAAACCCGAAATCAGGAAATTTGGGCCGTCGGGACAGTCGGCAGCGCTATCTTGTTGCCACCTGTGATCTTATCTATGCTCTTGCTTACCCCAGAAAAAGCTCCTTTTTTGTGGTTGTCTTCAACATTTTGCCTTTGGTTTTCGCCGTATCTGACAGCCGCGTCAGGAAATACCTTTTTGCTATCCATACTCAGTCAGTGGACTGTCTTGGTGTTGTTGAACTTCAAATTGCGATCGCAACTCAAACTCGCAGGGGAATCAGCTTCTAAAGCCCTGCTGAAAGCTTGAAAAAGCTGGGGAAGGGATTAAACGTGAAACTCCGATTCAGGCAGGGATTTAAACCCCTGCCTGAAAGCTTAAGTCGTCGGAAAACGACTGTTCAACTAACTTATTATGCCAATTCCGCATTTATAATCCACTTTATATTGAGCGATGGTGGTCGCCGCTACACACACAAAGCCCACCTTCGCAGGCTTTAAGATTAAAGTTGAAAAATAATTTCTGACCCTACAGATCCAAAATTATAGAGTCAGCGTATATTACTAATGAACGCAGTACAAAATTTCATAGGTTCGCACCGCTAAAAATTTCAGCTTGCCTGTTTGCAGTTGAGCTGCGATCGCCCGCCAGCTACACACCAAACTATAAAATACGGCTAAGCGATCTGTCTTTAGGAGTGGGTTTATTGGAATCGGGGGGCGGGTTTATATATCATTTTAGCTGCTTGTAATACTTTTATGGCAACCCACCCCTACAGCCGAAAATCAGAAAAACTATCCTAAAAGTGCGAATTTGTGATATTTTGACTGAGAATACCACCGCCGTTAGGCAACAGAAGTATTAAATTTAGAGGGTGATTAGAACATGGCAGAAATTAGAGACACCGCACAAGCAAACTTGCTAGCAGGAACTCCAGAAAATGACCTGATTTTTGGTTTGATGGGCAATGACACCATTGCCGGAAACTCTGGTAATGACAGCATTTATGGCGGGAAACAAAGCGATTTAATTGATGGCAATTTAGGTCAAGATTCGCTCTTTGGAGATTTAGAGAACGACACTATTAACGGCGGAGAAGGTAACGATTTTTTAGTGGGCGGAAAAGGCAGCGATTCCATATCGGGCAACTCCGGCAATGATGTTTTGTCGGGCGATCGAGATACTGATGTCCTGATAGGCGGAGACGGGGCAGACCTATTTGTTTTGAGGCGCTACGCGGAGGCTGACCCGAACCGTACCAGCGGCGGTGTTAGTTTGGCAAATGCCGACCTGATCGCCGATTTTGTACCAGGTACAGATTTAATCGGTTTGGGGGAAGGTATCAGTTTTAGCGACTTGAATATTCTGGAAGCTGGAAACGATACTGTTATTCAAGACCGAGTGACTGGAGAATTTCTCGCTACTCTCAGAGGGGTGAGGCAAAGTGCGATTAACCAGGCAACTTTCACTAATAATATTGGCAGCGTTGTTCCCAACCCCCCGCCTCCAGCGCGGACAACGGCTTATGCTTTAACTCCTGCTAATCGGATTGTCGGTTTTAGTCTTTCCAATCCGGGAAGTGTGATCTCAGATTTTCCCGTGACTGGATTGCCAGCGGGAGAAAGTTTGCTAGGAATTGATTATCGACCGGCTAACGGTTTGCTTTACGGTGTGGGTTCTAGCAATCGCTTGTATACTGTCAATCCGATGACTGGGGAAGCAAGTCCAGTCGGTAACGGGCAGTTTGCTGTTCCCCTAACTCCGGGGGCTGCGGGTTTTGATTTCAATCCGACAGTCGATCGAATTCGGTTGGTCAATGAAGGCGATCAAAACGCCCGCCTCAACCCGGATAACGGGGCACTTGTGGATTTTGACACGGTGGCGGGGGGAATTCAACTCGACGGGAATTTGGCTTATGTTGCGGGCGATCGCAATGTTGGGTCAAATCCAGCGGCTGCTGGGGCTGCGTATGTGAACAACTTTGCAGGGGCAACTTCGACAACGCTGTTTGTAATTGACAGCGATTTGGATGTTTTGGTGCGACAAGATCCGCCGAATAATGGAGGGTTGAATACGATCGGATCTTTGGGAGTTGATGCTACTAGCGTTCTCGGCTTTGATATCAGGAGTATTGGCGGGCGCGAGGTGGCAGTGGCGGCGCTGGAAGTGGGTGGCGTTTCCGGCTTGTACAATATCAATTTAAGTAGCGGTCAAGCTTCCTTTGTCGGTCAAATTGCCGACGGGAGACAGATTAACGGTTTGGCTTTGCCTTTGCCTACAGCTTACGCCTTAACTGTCAGAAATGGCGCCGAAACAATTGTCGGTTTTAACGAGGCGGCACCGCGGGCGATTCTCAGCGACGTGGCAGTTACAGGGTTGCAGCCCGGAGAAAGTTTGCTGGGAATTGATTTTCGCCCCGCTAACGGTGTGCTATACGGTGTGGGTTCTAGCAATCGCTTGTACGCGATTAATCCCGTTACTGGGCAAGCAAGTGCAGTCGGTAGCGGGCAGTTTGCTGTTCCCCTAACTCCGGGGGCTGCGGGTTTTGATTTCAATCCGACAGTCGATCGAATTCGCTTTGTCAATCAAGCCGGTCAAAACGCCCGCCTCAACCCGGATACGGGGGCAATTGTCGATGTTGACACGCTGACGGGGGGAGTTCAACTCGACGGGAATTTGGCTTATGCTGCGGGCGATCGCAATTTTGGCAATCCCGGCGCGGCTGCTGCTGCGTATGTGAATAACTTTGCAGGGGCAAATTCGACGACACTATTTGCAATTGACACCAATTTAGACATTTTGGTGCGGCAAGATCCGCCGAATAATGGGGTGTTAAATACGATCGGATCTTTGGGAATTGATGCTGGTACTGTTCTCGGCTTTGATATCAGGAGTGTTGGCGGTAACGAGACGGCTTTGGCTGCGATCGAGGTTGGCGGAGTTTCCAGCCTATACAATATCAATTTGACGACCGGTCAAGCTTCGATTGTCGGTCAAATTGGTGACGGGCGAGGGATTAAAGGATTAGCACTGACTTTGATTTAAATAGGGGAAGGAAGAAGGAAGAAGGAAGAAGGAAGAAAAATAATTAAACTTTTTTAATTTACCAATGCCCAATTCCCGATTCCCGATTCCCAATGCCCAATTTGAGTTAATCTATTATTTTGACAAACAAGATAAAATGTTATCTCAAGTTTTTTACTTGCTACGTTCCCGCAGTGACGGCAAATATCTGTCCGCGAATCCCAATCCAGATGCGGCAGTGAGTTACCTGTTGATGTTTCGCGAAGACTATGACGCTTTGAGCTATCTAAATGCCCACGCTGCTGATGTTGCCGATCGATTCGGAGTAGAATCGATTTCCGGTTCATCTGTGAAAACGCTGCTTGAACGTTGGGGCTTTAACGGTGTGGGGGTTGTTCAAGACCCGCTGTTACCCAATATTGAGTTTTTATTGACAAAGGATTGACAATTGACAAGATTTGCGATTAACCCGGTTTCAGGAAGAAATCGGGTTTTTTCGTCAAGTTTTGAGCCGATCGGTCGATCGAGCTTGTACACTTCTGTGCCCCATATCTAGTGCAAATTGTCAAATATATTAACCTTTTACCCTAAATCTGAATCCTGTTGTATATTCGTAGTTTGATATATTCCGACACGTCAGTACACAACCTATGGTTCGAGAATTAGAGCGATCGAGTGCCAGCGAGAAACGCAACCTGTCCGATTTCCCCGAAACAGCACCCGCAGCCAATCCAGTATTTTTTAGGACTTACAGCCGCCGTACCGAGACAGGGCGGGAGACTTGGGCCGAAGTGTGCGATCGAACAGTCAAGGGGCTGCAAAAGCTGGGAAACCTCAGCCCCGAAGAAACACAACTGCTGCACCGGATGCAAAACGAGCTCAAAACCCTCGCTTCAGGCCGCTGGCTGTGGGTAGGTGGCAGCAAATGGATCGAGCAACCAGAGAATTTTTCCGGCGCATATAATTGTTCCTCAACAAATATTATCGACTGGCGTTCCTTTGGTTTGTTGATGGATTTGGCAATGATGGGCTGCGGCACTGGGGCAGTCTTGGAACCACAATATATCAACCAACTGCCGCCGATCCGCAACCGTTTAACCCTAACCATGCAAGGCGAAATCGGCTCTACACCCGCCCAGTCGCGCCGTCAAGAAACAGAAGTAAAAATAGCCGAAAAAACCGCCACTATTTATGTCGGAGATTCTCGCCAAGGTTGGGTACAATCCTATCAAACTTTGCTGGAATTATCCACAGATGAAAGATTTGCAGGAGAAGTTCAAGTTTTCATCGATTTGAGCGACGTTCGCCCGGTGGGAGAACCTTTAAAAGGTTTTGGCGGAGTAGCAAATCCGGTGAAGTTGCCCGACCTTTATCAGCGCTGCGCCGCAATTTTGAATAAAGCTTTAGGGCGGCAGTTAAATTCAGTTGAATGCTGCGTGCTGATAGATGAAGCGGCGGTCACGATCGTCGCAGGAAATATTAGAAGATCTGCCGGAATGCGTCAGTTTTCTTTTGATGACGAATTGGGGGCAAATGCTAAAAATAATTTGTGGCAACAAGATGAAAGCGGCAACTGGAGAATAGATCCAGAACGCGATGCCCTTCGGATGGCCAACCATACGCGAGTTTTCCATACCAAACCTACACTAGAAGAATGTATTGATGCTGTCCGCAAACAGTATTACAGCGGCGAAGGCGCGATTCAATGGGCCGGGGAAGCTGTAGCTCGATCTAACGTTGATTTACTTTCAACACCGAGTCTTAGAAGTGAGTTTTTGAAAGCTTACAACGAAGGAAAAGCTAAAGAGTGGTTGCAGGAACGCCATCCTAATATGACTGCTGGCGAGTTAGAGCATCGGTTAGTCCGTGTGGGCTTAAACCCGTGTGGTAAGTAATTTTGCCTCACGTAAAAAACCTCGCAAAATCGGAGAAGACTGAGATGTTAACTCCGAGGTAAGTAAGGGAATTAAAAATCCTTTACCACCGTAGAGCGTACCGGGTGAACCTTCTTTGTTGAAGAATATAATCCTGGCAAGAGTGCGGGGCATTTACAACTAAAGTAGATGAAAAAGTACGCCGAGCTACAGGGAAAATGGAATCTGTAGAACTAGAGGATAAAAAGCCTTTAGGGTAACATAACTGGAAATCATCGGCTCTAACTTCCACTGCGTTTCAGGTGAAACGATGTTAATTACTCGTGATGGAATGCACCGCATTCAGGAGGTTGTCGGACAAGCTGTAGAAGTGTGGAATGGCCAGCGTTGGAGCAAAGTTGTACCGATGCTGACGGGGCAAAATCGTCAACTTTATCGCGTCTCTTTTGGTGATGGCACTTATTTAGATGTCACAGAAAAACATCGTTTTTTTGTGAAAGACCGCTTTGGCAACCAGTATGAAGAATTAACCACAGGGGCCCTCGCGGAACTCCTAAAAATCACCAAGTACAGCCTACACACTGAACCCTTCCAAATCTCTTATCGAGATGGCAAATTTGTAGAACCCATTTGGGCTTACACATTAGGTCAATTGGTGGCTGATGGTTCCCTTTGTCAGTCGAATGGCAAGCCACAATTACAACTGCGTCTGTACGGAGCTAAAAGCGACCAAGAGTTAGCTATTGCGGGCAAAACTAGCGGTAAAAAACGCTATTACACAGAATCCAAAAATGTTCCATGCTTGCTTTACGTGGGATTCCAAAAGGAGTTTGAGCCAGAACAGGTTCGCTCGCTCAAAAATACGGCCGCAGCTTTTGATGAAATTGCATCCTGGGATCGAGAATCCATTCTGAATTTCATTGCTGGTTTAGCAGATGCTGATGGTTCCATTGTTCCTAGTGGTGGCATTCGGATTTATTTGTCCGACTATGACCGCGCTTATCGAGTTTATTTACTATTGACTAAGTGTGGGATTCGTTCTTCCGTTAATCTCTTAGCAACTGCGGGAACTACTACTAACTTAGGCACTCGTAACCGTGACTTGTGGTATCTACAAATTACTGATTGTGCAGCGATTCCTTGTCAACGCTTGGATACCTCACGGGGTCATCAACCGAAAGCGAAAGGTAAATATCAGGTAATCCACTCCGTAGAAGTTTTACCGGGAAACCATGATACCTTCTGTTTCAACGAGCCAGAATTCCATAAAGGGGTGTTTGGTGGCACTCTAACTGGAAACTGCAATTTGGCTGAGGTTCACCTCAATCAACTTGACCCTTACAATTTCAAAGAACAGGAGGAAGCTTTCAGGGCCGCGGCTCTATCTGTGGCGGTACTTCTCAATCACAAATTTCTTGAACCCCGCTATCAATACAGCCGCGAACTAGACCCGATTGTCGGCGTATCTTTCACGGGATTGTTCGATTTCTTCGTTCATGCTTTTGGCGTTGAGTGGCTGCGCTGGTGGGTGGAAGGCCGCCCGCAAACTCCGCAAGGAATCGCTTTTAAACAGCGGGAAGAAGAGTATTTGAGTGGTTGGCGCGAGATTGTCAATCGCGTAGTATGGGATTATTGCGATCGCCATTCCTTAAAACGCCCAAATCGCTGCACAACGGTTCAACCATCGGGTACTAAATCTCTGCTGACAGGTGCTTCCCCCGGCTGGCATCCGCCGAAAGCCCAGCGTTTCATTCGCCGAATCACTTTCGGCAAAAACGACCCCGTAGCCCTCGCCTGCATCGACTACGGATACAACGTGATTCCGTCTCAATCTGACAAAGATGAAAACGGCAATTTGCTGAACAATCCCTTCGATGAACGCTGTACAGAATGGCTGGTAGAAATACCTGTTGCGGTAAGTTGGGCTGACTTGCCCGGTGCTGATGAAATTGACATTAACAAATTCTCAGCGGCGGCACAAATGGACTTTTATATGCAAGTGCAAAAGTTCTATGTCAGACATAACACTTCGGCCACGATTGAACTGCGCGAAAATGAAGTTGAAAGTTTGGGCACTCGGATTTATGAAGCGATTCGCGATGATGAAGGCTACATTTCCGCAGCGCTTTTGGCTCGGTTTGATGCTCTTGAAACTTTCCCGCGTCTGCCCTTTGAACCGATAAGCAAGGAAATTTACACCAAGATGGTGGAAGAGACTTTAGCGCGTCGCCAAATAGATGTTTTTCATGCGGCACTAAGTCGCTATGACTTAGGTGAAATGATGGATTCGGGGCCGGCGGGCTGCGATTCCGATAAGTGTTTGATGCCGGAGACTAAATAGATTTAGCGATCGGCTTAAATATGAGAAATCCCCAAAGCCAGGGGATTTCTTTTTTTGAGTTGCACAAAAATTCTAAAGCCTTGATTGAGGCTGTTCTGGAGAAGAGGCGATCGCTGTTTGGCAGTGAGACGGGCGATCGCTTTTCAGGGGTGAGAGTGCGATCGCTCTTACAGCCAAAATTGTTGATCCCCAAAAAAAACAATCTGACTCCCTCCCCGTGTCCGGGAAGGGGTTCTTTGAGAATTACCGATCGGATTTTCTGTAGCAAGTGTCAGCTTGCTGCGACTCCAGCAGGTCGGGGTTAAATATCACCGCGAATTTCCCGCCAGGAACCAAGCGACCGAGAATCTCTAGATGACCGTCCGCATCCGATCGAGTGCGGAACTGACCAA
This sequence comes from Microcoleus sp. T3_D1, assembly GCF_036700405.1. Taxonomy (NCBI): domain Bacteria; kingdom Bacillati; phylum Cyanobacteriota; class Cyanophyceae; order Oscillatoriales; family Microcoleaceae; genus Microcoleus; species Microcoleus sp. T3_D1. The sequence continues at coordinate 337,279 of NZ_JAUBOV010000001.1, read as the reverse complement.
CTGTCAACCGCTGCATTTTGGGCAGCAAACGAACCAGCACCCAAGGGTAAAGTCGTTCTTTGTAAGGCATAATTAACTTGTCTCCATTACGTATGGGAGCCAGAGCCAGTGCTGATAGGTTGGTAGCCGGGACGCACTGGCTTTCTGACGAATGTGATGTTCTCCTCTCATACTACGGACAATTTGTGGTTAAGTCAACTTAACCCTACGAATTCTGAATTTGGATAGTTAATGAGTAGTGTGGGGGAAAAACTCAAACAGCGACGCCAATCGCTTTCTTTGACGCAGCAGCAAGTTGCGGATGAATTGGGCGTGAGTGTAACCACTGTGAAAAATTGGGAAGCGGGTAGACATATTCCAAAGCTGTATCTCGAACAGACGAAAGCATTGTGCGACCTCCTGAAGCTTTCCTTAGACGATTTGGTAGATTAACCAAGGAAACTAGGCAATAGCAAAAGTAACTGCGATCGCACCTATTCCATATCTAATCAAAAAGTGCGATCGTCTCTTCTCTTCCCCTCTTAAAAAAGAATGCCACTATTGTGCAGCGGCGATTGATTGAGAAAAGTGCAAGATCCGGACTTACGCATGACCTCCGGATATGGTGTGGGCGCTCCTCCGGTGGTTGCCCCTACATCATAACTGCGGGTGTTGTACAATTAGGTAGTTCCTAGAAATTAACACATTTCTCTCTATGTAAAATCTCTATTTAAAAACATCTTTCGTCTTTTAAAGCATCAATGTTGCGGTCAAATAAACGGCGGCGTGCAAACCTAAAATTCCCCAATTCAAAGCCAAGTTTTGCCAAGTCGGTTCGTAGACTGCGCTCTTATCGAATTACTGCGGTAAGATTGTGCGATCGGGCAATCTTACCGCACTTTTCTCAACCGTTCACATAATAATCCCGCGTTCCCTTCGCATTCATCGCTTCTCCGAGTCGATTTAACCCGTACACGTAAGCAGCAGTTCTCATGGAAACTGACAATTCCTGAGATTTTTTCCAAATTGCCTCAGTTTCTTCAACCATTTTATGCTTCAACCGCTGATTGACTTCCTCCAGCGTCCAATAAAGTCCGCTGCGGTTTTGCACCCACTCAAAATAACTAACAGTTACGCCTCCGGCATTGACTAAAATATCAGGAATTACCTGAATTCCCCTCGCTTCTAAAATCAAATCAGCAGCAGAATCAATCGGCCCGTTAGCTACTTCAAAAATAAACTTAGCCTTAACATCATTAACATTGGCTTCTGTTATTTGATTCTCCAAAGCTGCTGGAACCAGCACGTCTACATCTAATGCTAAAAGTTGCTCATTTGTCAAGATTTCGTGTTCGATAATATTGCAAACAGAACCTTCACAGTAAAGAGCTTTGATACCTTTGTTAGAGTCTTTAAAACCTCGAATACTGGGGATGTCCAGCCCTTGTTTAGCATAAATTCCCCCTTGGGAATCGCTGACAGCAACAACTTTGTAACCGGCTTTCCAGAGCAGTTCTGCTATTTCTGCACCTGCATTACCAAAACCTTGTACTGCTACAGTTGTATCTTGAGGATTTAGCTCAAATTTGGGTAGAAGAGTTTGTACTACAAAAAAAGCACCCATTGCTGTTGCCGTATCTCTGCCCAAGCTGCCACCAATTGTCACTGGTTTACCAGTCACCACCGCTGGAGAAAGCTGCCGCTTAATAATATTGTATTGATCCATCATCCAACCCATAATCATGGGGTTGGTGTAGACATCCGGCGCGGGAATATCCACATCGGGGCCGATGAAATCTGCGATCGCATCGACATAGCCTCGGCTCAAGCGTTCCAATTCCAGTTTGGACAATTCCTTGGGATTGAGAGTAATTCCGCCCTTGGCCCCTCCAAAAGGCAAGTTCAAAACTGCACATTTAAAAGTCATCCAAAATGCTAAGGATTGCACTTCATCAAGGGATACTCCCGGATGATACCGCACTCCTCCTTTAGACGGGCCTCTGGTATTGTCGTAGCGCACCCGATAACCTTGGAAAATTCGCAGGGAACCGTCGTCCATCCGCACGGGTATCGATACAATTAAACTGGATTTGGGGTGTTTCAGCCGTTCGATCGTATCCTCGGAAAGGGACACATATTTTAAGGCTCGTTCTAATCGGCGGCTGGCATCGGCAAATAATGATTCAGACATAATAAGACTAAGGAAGAGGTTCGAGGGAATAAGGAAAGCACGACACGGATTTTGACACGGATACACGGATTAATTATTTAGTGTCCGTCAGATTTTGAAGTCAGAGGGAAGAAGGAAGAATAGCTGACATCTTAATTTTAAGTATCTCGGCTGAGCTACTGGTTTTCCTATACATTTTAATTTAATCACAATCCAGGTTGAATTCTGTCAACTGTCAACGGTCAACTGTTCACAAACTGCCTTGTGTCGATCGACTTTTCGAGCAGTGCCAAGCAGCTATTAAGCAGATACACTTACAATAGAGGGTGATATTTAAGCTCAAGCAGCAATTTGAGTTCGATCGCTCAAATCACTGGCAGCCATCAGGGGAATTAAATTCTGAAATAGATCGAGGCTTTAGCTGACGTTAGAAACTGAATTATTATTATGGTTGGACTCCTAGCCGCACTCTCTGCGTCTGCGGCAGGGGGTATGAGAATTGCCCTGCCCCTGCTGTTAATTGGTTTGTTGCGGATTGACAAACTTTGGTCGGAAATACCTCTATTGTCGGGGGTTCCCCCCCAAGTGGCTATCACCATCTTGGTGAGTTGGTCGCTGTTAGAGTTATTTGCTTCTAAAACCTTTGTGGGACAGCGGGTACTGCAAATTGTGCAAATTATTTTCAGTCCCATTGTAGGAGCAATTATGGGAATTGCGATCGCTCAGGTAAGTTCGATCGAGGAAATTATTGCTCACCCTTGGATGCTTTGGATAATTGGTATTGTCGGAGGTTTGTTGGCTTTAGTGCTGCAACTGGTACAAGCAGGATGGTTTTACCGGCTGCAGGGTTTGCCGATTTGGGTGATTTTCCTCCAAGATGTTCTGTGCATTTCCTTGGTTTTGTTTGCCTTTGACGCCCCGCGGCAGGGAGGATTAGTGGCTATGATCCTGCTGTGGCTGGCAATCCGCAGTTCTAAAGAGTGGTATCGATGGTACCGAAGTCAGGGAATACCGGGCGATAGGGGAAATCCCCGCCGTCGCAAGCGCGATCCTGATTAATTAGTGATTAGTTATTGGTGATTAGTTATTGGTGATTAGTCATATCGTTTACGGTTGTTTCGGATTGATTTAACCGCAGAGGGCGCAGAGGGCGCTGAGGAAGAGAAGAGAGAGATGAATAATTCCGATCGCAACGGATTTGATATCATCAGGCATTTGTAACAACGGTCAACAGTCAACAGTCAATTGTCAACTGTCAACTGTCAACTGTCAATTTAAACTGAGATATTGCACCATTCTCGCTTAACAGGCTTTTCGGCCTGTTCCACAAGAAAATTCACTCTTTGTGGAACAGGCCGAAAAGCCTGTTCATAAAAAGCTTATTGAGAATGGTGCAACATTTGAGTTTAAAGCAATCCGATCGAGTGTAGCGGGCCCTGACCCGTAATTAACTCCAGCAATAGTGCCACAAAACCAATCATCGCCACACGACCGTTCCAGACTTCCGCCCCAGTGGTCAAACCCCACTCCCACTGCTCTTGAGGGTACATTTTCACTTTTTTGGAAGGGCGTATAACATCGGAGAATTTAACGCTGGGAGATTCGATCGACTCGATGACTAAATCAGCCAAGGCTTCAATAAACACCGGATGAGTATTCAGTGCGGGCACTCGGTAGAAATTTTTAATCCCCGATTCTTCTGCTAATTCTCGATACTCCATGTCAATTTCTTGCAGAGTCTCGATGTGTTCGGAAACGAAACTAATCGGAACTACCAACAAATCTTGGACTCCATTTTCTGCCAATTCGGTAATGGCGTCTTCGGTGTAAGGCTTGAGCCATTCCACCGGGCCAACCCGACTTTGATAAGCTAGAGTGTGTTCGTTCGATCGATCCAAATGTTCCATAATCAGCCGAGTGCAATCTTCAATCTCGCGCTGATAGGGGTCTCCCGCCTCTTCTACATAGCTGAGGGGGACGCCGTGGGCGCTGAAAAAGATGTGCACGCGATCGGGATTCGGATTGTGGTCTAGTTGTTGGGCTATCAATTCCGACATTGCCTGAATGTAACCAGGCCGCTGATACCAAGAAGGAATCGCGGTATATTGTATATCCTTGAGGGCAGGATCTTTGCCCCACATTTCTTCTAGCTGCCGGAAGCTAGAACCGCTGGTGCTGATGGAAAATTGAGGATACAGCGGCAAAATTGTCAAATGTTCGATGCGATCGCGCTTAATTTTGGCGATCGCCTCTTCGGTAAAAGGATGCCAGTAGCGCATCCCCACGTATACTCGAGCATCTTGTCCCTTGGACTGCAATCGTTCTTGCAGGGCTAGGGCTTGTTCCTCGGTAATTCGCCGCAAAGGAGAGCCGCCACCGATTTGGCGGTAGTTTTCCTGGGATTTTTGAAAGCGCAGGGTCGAAATCAACCAGGCGAGCGGTTTTTGCATCCACGGAAACGGAATGCGAATGATTTCCGGGTCAGCAAACAAGTTGAACAGGAAAGGACGGACATCCTCGATTTGATCTGGCCCGCCCAAGTTTAATAGCAATACTCCCACACGACCCATAGCGGTTACAGCTCTCCCATCGTCTCAGTTCTGTTACTTATCTTTATCATATAATTTAATAATATCTTAAGTCGATAGCAAGGTATACATAATTTTGACTATAGCAACAATTTTTAGAGATTTAAGTTATCGGTATCAGTGTCTCTAGGATTGCGATCGCACCTCTGGCTGCTTTGAGCGTAGGCGGCCATCCTCGTTTGGGTCACAACGGCCCACGAAAAATGTACCATCAGCCAATTATTATTTAGAAGATTTTGCCGACTGTCAGTTTGACAGGAGTGCACAGCAGCGTTGCGATGCACGAAATGCAATGGGCGCAATGGCGACAAATCTTTCAGGAAGTATACCGCGTGCTTAAGCCCGGTGGTCTATTCATTTTGGTAGATATTCATCGACCCACAAATTCGGTATTTAGGCCAGGGTTGGCTGTATTTTTGTGGTTGTTGGAGACTGAAACTGACTTGGGGAGTTTGTTGATAGAGGGGGGATGGCGATCGTACAATTCCGAAGTAACTCCACAACCCAAACTTTATGCTGGCGGCAGCATTGAAGTAATCCAAGTTCAAAAGTCATTAGTCAGCAGTTATTAGTCATTAGTCAGCAGTCATTAGTCATTAGTAAGGAACCCGCCAATTAGTGACTAATAACTGCTGACTTCTTACTTTTAAAATCAAGAATGTCTACTCATCGCTAATTCTTCATGACTAATGACTAATGACTAATGACTAATGACTAATGACTAATGACTAATGACTAAACAAACTTTTTCGCTTCTGCCAAAGCCGCCTCAAACTTGAGCAATACATCCTTTTCTGTGTGAATAGCTTTCTCTTGTTCCAGCAGCGGGCGGCCAAAGCGAAAAATGCCGTCCTGTTCTACGTGGTCTACATAAGGTAGCGTTTCTGGATGCGGCAAAAATTTTCTGCCGATTGGGTACGGCGTGTGGAAAGAAAAACTAAAATCGGGAAACTTGTCGCTCTTGATTTCTAGGTAGTAAAGGGAGTAATAATCTTTGGTTTCGCAGTACACACATTCGCGGCACTTATTTACAAGTTTGCGGTTCTGATAGAAAAAATCCCACTTATCCCAAAAGTAGCCATCTTTCATCATTTCCTGGTGGTCGTCGCACAGTTCGAGATATAATTTGTCAGAATCCGCCGGACGGTAGAAGTAAAGCATGGCGTAGGGCATTTCAATCAGTAACTTGACTGCTTGATTTTTTCGCTGATACCATTCCTGCTGGTGAGTTTCGTAGACTTCCTTATATTTAATTGCTTTAAAGCTGTTGAGCTGATTTTCTTTGGCCCAGCGCGACGCCCAAACAGTCCAGTAAGCAAGCTGGAAGGTTGCTGAAATTTCCGCCGAACCTTGTTCTTTCCAGTCGGCAATTATTTTTTCCCACTCGGAACTAAAAGCTAGTCGTGATTGTTGGTTTTCTTCAGGCTTTTCTGTATTGATTGGGGTGGGTATTTCGCGATTATTTTTAATCAGCCCTTTGGGTTCTTTGCGCCAATTATTAATATCGGTTGGCGTTAGACTTAAGATGAATCTTCTGTCGTGAACGGGATATTCTAGATGGATTCCTGATTTGCGGAAAGAGCGGTATTCTAAAATAGGGAGTTTGTCTTGTTCAATCCACTGCTGGCGTTCTGCTGGCGAACACTTGAGTATTGTTTCTAATTCTACCGGATCGACGGCTAATTCACTTTTGAATGTCTCCCAAAATCTTTCTTGTTCGGCTGGATTTGCTTCCAGCAGGGATACAATTCGGTTGACGAGATGATCGGTTTGGTCTTGGCAATTTTCGGGAAGTCCTAAGAAGTCGAGGAGTTTGGTCTTGAGTATTCGTCTGGCTGAGATTAGCTCGGCTAACATGAGAAGCTCCAGTAGAGTCATGACTTGCGCCCTTGAACTGGCAAGATTTGCACAAGTCTTATATATCTTAATAGATTCTCTTGGGTTGTCGGCAATTGAAATGTCTGCGCGAGGGAAGCTATCCCCAACGCGCCTGCGGGCCCGTTGCGGTAGGGTATCGCCCAACCTCCGCCCCCTCCCTAAGCTAAAATACTCAAAACAAGGGCAAAAGACCGATCGACCTTTTGCCCTGATTGGCTAAAACTCATATGTTGCACCATTCTCAATTACTTGTTTGGGAACAGGCTTTTCGGCCTGTTCCACAATAAAATTTATATTTTGTGGAACAGGCCGAAAAGCCTGTTACTGACAATGGTGGGAGATATCAGCTAAAATCGATAATTGCGATCGGCAGTTAGATGTCAAAGCCGCCGGTACTGTCAACTTTAATCAATATTCAAGAACCAGCCCCCTTTCTATGAAGATTTGATGTAGATTGGGGCGATCGAGCCAATACTGGGTGACAACAGCTATGTTGGTTTTGCTATGGTTGTTAAGGCAAGTCGATCGGGCTGAGCACAACTCTTGCAAAACTCTACAGTCGGCTAACCAGTCCCCGCAGGTGGGCTTCGGTTTTAACTATAGATTAGTTAATCTCAAAAAACAACGTCGTTTACCACAGGATTCCGCAAGCAATCCTCAAGGAGTGAAAATCATGGTTCAGATTCAAGAAATTTCTCAAGTATCTACCCTGCACGCACCTGCTGCACCCAACGGAATAGCCGCTACAGAATTGCGGCCTTGGGGCTCATTTACGACTCTAGAAGAAGGCCCAGGATATAAAATTAAGCGGATCGAAGTTAAGTCGGGACACCGCCTCAGCCTGCAAATGCACCACCACCGCAGCGAACACTGGATTGTGGTTTCTGGTACTGCAAAAGTTACTTGTGGCGAAACTGAACAAGTTCTGTTTACCAATCAGTCTACCTACGTTCCTCAGTGCACTTCTCACCGCCTGGAAAATCCGGGAGTTATCCCCCTGGTTTTAATTGAGGTGCAGAATGGCGAATATCTCGGAGAAGATGATATTATCCGCTTTCAAGACGATTATGCTCGTAATGAAAAGGCTAAGTAACTCAAGTTGCTAAAGATATAGGGGTAAGGTGCGCTGCGGCGCACCCTACATTCTCCGGGTAAGGTGCAAGGCTAGGCGCACTCTACATTTTCAAAACTCAACATTACTTCCAAATTACCAATTACAAGTTACCAATTACTCATAATGATTCATCTGAGCAAAACAGCAGCAACAGAAGTAACGCGCCTCAAGTCGAAGCATCCGAACCCCAATGCTTTATTTCGTCTGGGCGTGGAATCGAGTGGCTGCTCCGGTTTGTCTTATACAATGGCATTTGACGATGCGCCAGCCCCAGAAGACGCTGTGTGCGAGTCGGAGGGAATTTCCGTTGCGATCGACCCCCAGCACTTAAAATATCTCAATGAGCTGACCTTGGATTATTCAGAAGACTTGATGGGCGGAGGTTTCCGATTTCACAATCCCAATGCCGCCCAAAGCTGTAGCTGCGGCAACTCCTTTTCGGCTAAGGAATAATCAATATGATGACACTCAAAGACTTAGAAAAAGTCCAAAAAACCTTCAAAGAAGCCGGTCAAGACTATCAAGTTGAACTAGAAAGCGGGAAGATTATCATTGTGGGCCCGTCAGACATTGTATCTAGTGAAATTGGCATTCGCTTGAGTGCCTTTCTCTTCGTTTGGGTGAATCCCCGCCGTTTGGGTCGAGTTTTTGACTCCGCAGGCGGCTTTATTTTACCTGATGCTAACCTTACAGCACCTGATGTTTCTTTTGTCCGAGCCGCACGTCTCAGGCAAAGTCCCCGTTATTTTGGAGAATTAGTCCCCGACTTGGTAGTAGAAATTAAATCACAGAGCGATCGCATTAAACCGCTAGAAAAAAAGATTCATAATTTCCTAGAACTCGGAGCGCAAGTAGGAATTTTGATCGATCCAGATGAAGAAACTGTAACAGTTTATCGTCAGGAAGGTGAACCAATTGTGTTAGGAAATCAAGATATTTTGACTGTCCCCGAACTTTTCCCTGGTTGGGAATTGCCAATTGCTGAACTGTGGCCGCCAATTTTTACTGAAGCAGAAACTCAAACTGAAGCCTAATAAAGTTTATGCAGGTTTTACATAGCCAGAAATGCGAAAAGCCTCTCTTCTCTTCCTCTGTGTCCTCTGCGCTCTCTGCGGTTAAATAATTCCTATGCAACCGTAAACGATATCAGTGCAATGGAAAAGCTTTCAATCAAGCTGGTGTACCGAGAATAGTCCACTGCATTAACTGCTGCCACTCTGGAGATTGAGCTAATAAATCTGCATCGAATTCATTTCCCGCATCCTGGGAAAACTCGGCGAAAGCTTCCGCCCAATTAATTACTGTTTCCACAGGCAAATAAGGCGTATAATTCCAAGAACGCTGCAAAAACTCTATCATCTCAACAGAATGACCGGTGCGGTACAAATACCAAGCAATCCAAACTAAGGTACTGTACTTGATGTGCTTTTCCAACAAACGTATTTTATCCGGCAACTCGGGGCGGGCAAAAAAATTGTCCATCACTGCGGCGAGGGATTTAGCCTGGGGTAAACCTTTGTACATGGCGCTTTGTTCGTGCTGGCGGTAGCAAACAGTTACTTGTTGCAACCACTCTGCTTCGCATCCCATTAAGGCTAAACGCAGCACTAAATCTGTATCTTCCGCCGGGGGAAATCGAGGATCAAATCCGCCGGCGCGCTCTAACCACTGACGGCGAAATACCATCGCGCTGGGTAACACGGGTTTCCACCGCAGCCACATTTCTAAGTCTAATTTAGGAACATTTTGCCAGGGTTTGACATCTTTTAGCGGTTCGCCTATACTATTAACTAGACGCCAACCGCTGTGGACGATTCCTAGATGTGGTTTCGCTGCAAATACAGCCATTTGTGCTGCTAATTTGTCGGGAAAAAAGTAGTCGTCAGCATCGAGAAAGGCGATAAATTCTCCTCGCGCTAGCTCGATGCCGTGATTTCTGGCGATCGAAACTCCTTGATTTTGTTGGTAAATGTAGCGAATTCGATCGCCATATTTCTCTAAAACTAACTTGGTATCGTCGCGGGAGCCGTCGTCTACGACAATAATTTCCCAGTTAGCATAGGTTTGGTGCAGAACGCTATCTACGGCTTGGCCGACGTAAGCAGCACAGTTGTAAGCCGGAATTACTACGCTCACCTGCGGGGTGCGATCGCTCATAATTAATATCAAGTTTTAGGGATTATACCATTTTAGATTTTAGATTTTAGATTTTAGATTTTAGATTTTAGATTTTAGATTTTAGATTTTAGATTTTAGATTAAAAAACTGGAAATGACTGATGAGCGTCTGGCTTGGAAGTTGCCTACAGTTGCAGTCTTTTTTTGAACTGGTTGCAACTGGTATTAGAATCAATAGGCGCTGGGCAAGTTTACGGAAATCAGGGCTTGGAAATCAAGAAAAACCATGCAACAGCCCCTAGAAGATTTATTGGTAAAATCCGGTGGCGTCTTTATTTTACAATACTTATCGGGTGCCCCGGAGGCTCACACACCCGATAAATGACGGTTTATCAGCATAATTTGGGTTCAAGAATTGGCCAGGGTAAGTTGTCGTGAATGGAGTAAATCTTGGGGGCGAATTGCTGAAGGGTGGCGATCGCCTTTTACCTTCAAATACTTGTCAGCTATTTGTAAAACCTGTTCGGGATTGGGCGGCTTGCTCAAAAAATCGGAAGCACCTGTCAATTTCGCTCGCGTGCGGTCAATTATACTGTCTTGACCGGTCAAAAACACGATCGGAGTTTCCCGAAAAGCCGATGTTTTTCGCAAAAAATTGCACAAAGCAAAGCCACTTGTCTTCGGCATCACCACGTCCATAAAAATTAAAGCAGGCTTCTGTTTGGAGATGATGCCCACTCCCTGCATGGGGTCTTGAATTTTTAGGACTCGATACCCCGCCGGCAATAAAATTTGCTCTAAAAATTCGCATACTGTGGGACTGTCATCGATACAAGCAATCAAAGGGCGACCCGGCCCTGCGATCGCCGCGGCAAGGCGCCACTGTTCTATAGGCGACGGCAAGTCTGGGACTGTTCGGAAATTTACTAAACCCTGCTTGATGTAATTAACTAAAGCGCGAGTTGCCACTGTCACGCACTGCTTTTTCTTAAATGCAATATCCCAAAGAGTATTCTCGCCGTTGAATACGTTAGCTAATGCGATCAAAGAATTAGAACTAAATCGATTTTCCTGTAAATGGGCCGACGCTTTTAAAAGCGGTGCTTGTTCTGGATCTACCAGCCACAAACCCATTGCTTTCCACTTCTGCCAAATTTCTTCTGTACAACACAGAACTTTCTCTACTTCTGTTAAAGACAGCAGCAAAGAAGAGGTAATTGTAGAAAAATATTTCTGGGACGGACGCCACTCCCGGCGCAAACCCGATTGACCGATCAGAGCAAATAACACTTCCGAAAGGCTGGTGTGGACGATCGCCCTAGCTTGTTCCAGACTCATTTCGCTGGCTGCTATCCCTCGCTGAAGCAGTTGATATTCCCACAGTTCTCCAGCATCGAGGTCTCTGAGATCCACTTGAAAGTTTCGACAGTGTTGCCCGATCGCCCTGTACCAGCGCCTCGCTCTGTGCGATCCTCCTGTGCCATAAACCAAACTACCCCGAAAAAAGTAAAGTTGCCACTGTTGTTCCCCTTGCTCTAACACCAGTTTCCCCGTTGCTTGTTTCTGGCTGAGTACAGCCAGAGTATGGGACAACATTTTGTATCCGATTGCGGTAGCAGACATATCAACTCGCATCCCCTGTACTCTGTTTGTACCATTATAGAGCTGCTGAGTTTTGAAAGATAACAGTAATATTACTGAATTTGGGTTAAAAAACACCACTAATTGTGCGAATTTAACCTTCGTAGGGAGTGATTCCCCTCGGTAGTTTTAGCCATGAGGATGCAACGCCTATTTGCACTATTAACTAATAACTAAAATACTATTTTTGACTAATAACTAATCGCCCTCGCTCTCTGTGGGAGGTACTGGATCGTAACCCCCTGGATGAAAAGGATGACATCGCAAAATCCGCTTAACTGCCAACGAGCTGCCGCGGGCCGGCCCAAATCTTTCTATTGCTTCGATCGCGTATTGCGAACAAGTTGGTTGAAACCTACAGGCGTTAGGCAGGTAAGGAGAAATCCCCATTTTGTAGCCTCGGATTAATCCTAGCAGCAATATTTTCACAACTTTTACCTCAGCGATTGATTAGATTAATAGGCCAATCTCGTCCGGTACCGCTGTAAGCTAGGTGAATCTAGGGGATTCCCAGCGGTTAGAGTTCCGCCAACTTTTCCTGTACCAATTATACCTATTTTCATTTTTATTTTAGATACTTAAAGCACAATTTGAGGAGATAATATGGTACTTGTCTCTGAGTTCGCTACTTGACCGATACCTAAAAAATTACCGTCTCGATCGTAAACCTGCAAGGGATAGGGAGGTTGGGGTATTGGGTTGCTACTTTCCTCCTCCGATCCGATCGGCGTTTCGGGAATCGGGAGGCGCTGTCCTTGAAACCAGCGTTTGGTATATTCAGGGGAAAGGACGATCGCCCCTAAATGTCCCAAAACCGCCGATGGCAAAATCGGGCAGAATTTATTCTCCTGCAATTGCAGTTCCAATTCTTCAAAACTGAGACTTTCCTCGATCGAAAAACCGCTACTTTCGGTGCGAGTCAAACAAGCCAAAGTACCGCCTGCATTCAACAGTGCACCCAAATCCCGCGCGATGGCCCGAATGTAAGTACCCGCCCCGCAGGCGATCGACAAATCCAATTCAGGAAAATCCCCCGGCCGCCAATCCAAGATTTCCAGCCGAAAAACCTCGACATTCCTAGCAGCAACTTCCACAGTTTCGCCTTTTCTAGCTAACTCATAAAGGCGTTTTCCTCCCACCTGAACCGCACTAAAACTCGGCGGAAATTGCTCGATTTTTCCTAGGAATTTTGGGAGTGCAGCTTGCACTTTTTCCAAACTCAACTCCCGCACCGGTCGAGAATGGATAATTTCTCCTTCTAAATCGTCAGTAGCAGTAGTTAAGCCAAATCGAATCGTGCCTCGGTAAGCTTTATTGTGTTGGAGAAATTGCAGCAGTCTGGTTGCTTTGCCCAGGGCGATCGGCAAAACGCCCGTCACAGCAGGATCGAGGGTTCCTCCGTGTCCGACTCGCTTGAGTTTCAATAGCCGGCGCACTCGCCCCACGCAGTCGTGAGAAGTCATGCCGGCAGGTTTGTTGAGATTGAGAAAACCGTCAGTAGTCATTAGTCAGTAGTCAGTAGTCAGTAGTGATGAGTCAGTAGTCAGTAGTCATTAGTCAGTTGTTATTTGTTATTTATTATTGGTTATTTGTCATACCAAATCCTGCTTAAATAACTTTCTCTATCTTAGTCTGCGAAGGCAGACTTCGTTTGTGTAGTTTGAGGTCAAAAGCGGTTTCAAGCACCGAGTCTCATAAAATGGTTAGCCAACCCGGATTTTGTATCAGTCAACAGTCAACAGTCAACAGTCAACAGTCAACCGTCAACCGTCAACAGTCAACCGTCAACAATTCCCAATTAAAAAATAAAGTCCGCCTGAGTGATAGAAGCGCGGGAAACTCCGAATAAAGTAGCGAGAGTTTCCTTGGTGTTTGTAAGCTGAATAATTGTACTCGGCGAAGTTCCGGCCCCAGCGGAAATGGTGAGTTCGGCAAAAGTAAGGCCGGCAGCCAAGCGAATTTGATCCGTACCATCAGTAAAATCTGTAATCACATCCCCGTCTGCCAAACGCCCGATCGCAAAAGTATCATTCCCGGCGCCACCAGTTAAAGTATCTCGGCCGCGATCGCCCGATAAACAGTCATTGCCGATGCCACCAAACAGCGAGTCATCGCCGGCACCCCCAAAAAGCGAGTCATCGCCCGCGCCTCCCAACAAAGTATCGGTGTCTTGGTTGCCAAACAGCAAATCATTACCCTCGTCGCCCAGCATTGAGTCAGAACCTTTGCCGCCGTAGAAAGTATCGCCGCCGGCGCCGCCCAAAACGCTGTCGCGGCCTGCACCGCCGAACAGCAAATCATTGCCAACGTCGCCCAGCAGTGAGTCATCGCCGTCGCCACCGTAGAGGGAATCGTCTCCGGCTAAGCCCAAAATGCTGTCAGGGCCACCCAAACCAAATATCAAGTTAGCCCCCGCAGTACCTCTGAGGGAGTCGGGGCCGCTGGTGCCGCGAGTGCCGCCAGGTGCCCCTCCGGGACTGGTACCGCCAGGTGCCCCTCCGGGACTGGTACCGCCGCTGGGGGTTGGGGTTGTGACGGGAATTGGTCGAATTGGCACTGCTGGTGGCATGATTCTGAAGATGGGTAGAAATTTGCCATTCTAACTTAACTTAAAAGCGGAAGTTATAAGCTCGCCAACCGCCGAGATGAGAAATATCGATCGCATCCGCCACAGCATAAGGTTCGCACAAAAAGCCCTGCACCGTGGAACCGTCCTCCAACACCAGCGTACCAATTCCCAAGGGCGAGGGAATTTTAGCGACAAATCCGCCGAAAGCCGCGATCGACAACTCCCAAACTTCCACCTCGATCGCGCTACCGCCCTCTATCTGACGCACCAATCCCGGCTTGCCCAGAGCAGTACCCGTCAAAGCGTACAGCTTGTAAATCGGGCTGGTACGGCAGGCGCGAACCAAAATACCTCCGAGCTCGATTAGTTGATAATTCAGCGGCTCACCGCTCAAATGAGCGCCAACCACGGCTATTTTGACTCGTTCTTCTGAGGAAGATTTGGCGGCGCTGGCGGGTTCCGGGACGGTTGGCAGCGGCAGACCGGTTGCGCCCAAAGTTCCCCCCAAGCTAGCGTGGAAAGCAGAGCCCAGGCGGCAGAGCGATAGATCGTGCCACGCAGGAGCCATCAGTGTCAATCCTGCGGGCAATCCGCTGCTTTGAAAGCCGCTGGGAACTGCGATCGCGCACAAATCGAGCAAATTCGCAAAGTTCGTGTAGCGGCCGAGATTGGTGTTGAGCGCGATCGGCTCGGCTGCAACTTCTGCGACAGTATAAATCGTACCTGTCGTCGGCACCGCTAACACATCCATTGACTGCCACTGAATTTCAGCAAGCTTGCGGAGCTCTGCCAATCGGTACGACGCGCGGTAAGCAGAGACGGCATCGTAGCGTTTGCCGCCGCTGATAATTTGGTAGACGATCGGATCGATCGCATCTGGGTGCGCGTCGAGGAAATCGCCGATCGCGGCCAACCTTTCTGCTACCCAAGGCCCGCCGTAAAGCAGTTCGGCAGCATCCGCAAAGGGTTTGAAGTCAATAGGTGCGATCGTGCAGCCCAAAGATTGCAAGCGCACGATCGCCTCTCGGTAGCGCTGTTCGGCTTCTGCATTCCCGAAAAATTCGAGTTCGCCTTGGACGGGAACTCCCACCCGCAAGCGGGATAAATCCGGCAAAACTTTGGTTTCAGGGCGACGAGAAAACGCATCCTCAGCGTCAAAACCGCTGGCTACTTGCAGCACCGAGGCCGCATCCGCACAGGTGAGAGCGAACACAGAAACGCAATCGAGCGATCGCACTGCCGGTAACAGGCCGCGAGTGCCGATCGAGCCGCAACTTGGCTTCAGCCCGACAATGTTGGTAAAAGCAGCGGGAACCCGCCCCGAGCCTGCGGTATCGGTACCCAGAGCAAAACTCACCAATCCGGCGGAGACTGCTGCGGCGGAACCGGAACTCGAGCCGCCCGGAATGTAGCGCCGATCGAACGGATTGCGACAAACTCCATAGGGCGTGCGGGTTCCCACTAATCCTGTGGCAAACTGATCCATGTTTGTTTTGCCGATCGCGATCGCACCTGCCGCGCACAGGCGCTCTACGACTGCGGACGATCGCGCTGGAGTGCGAGCAAACGCAGGACATCCCGCCGTAGTGGGAACGCCCGCCCAATCGAGATTATCTTTGATCGCAAAAGGTATTCCGTAGAGTGGCAATTGTTGCGGGTCTAGGTTTTCCAAGGCTTTGGCGCGTTCGAGGGTTTCCGCCTGCGGTGCTAAATAAATCCATACTGCCGGATCTGCATAGCGTTCGATCCGATCGTACACGCTGGCGATCGCATCTGCGGGCGCGATCGAGCCTGTGCGGTAGCGATCGAGCAGCGAATGAATGTCGAGACTGTTGCTGTAGTTAAATTTTTCCATAATGCACGGTCAGTCGATTTTAGATTTTAGATTTTAGATTTTAGATTGAAGATTTGACTTCATATCATTTCTGGAGAGATTCGGACTTGTATGATGTTAAATTTTGTAGGGGCGGGTTCACCAACAATAATTGCCCATAATCGACAATCTCATAAACCCGCCCCCGCCCATAATCGCATACAGTCTATGGCGATCGAAGTATTTCTTGAGAAATATTCAACTCTGACCTTGCGGGTTTCGTCTTTTTGTGCAACTAAACTTCGCGATTTCCCATCGCCCTGTTTAATATCCCAAAAAATTTAATTTTACAAATTCGAGAAAAACCGTTTTTTGTAACATTTTACACATTTTATCATCAAGTTTGCTGTTACGGTTTGAAACGTAGCAATCTAGTAAAATTGCACGCTACAGTATGCTTACCTTTAAAAAAGGTAAGTGAATTGCAGTAATCAACAGTCTCGGATAACTCCCTGAGTCCGCCAGGGAATGAATTCCCTGTCTAATAGCTAAAGTCCTCGCTATGAGGACTAATGAGTTTAAAATTTTTCTTAGTCCTCATAGCGAGGACTTTAGCTTTGAGACAGGGGTTTCAACCCCTGTCGGACTACGGGTTTAACGTGGAAAGTTGAAACCAATTGGCTTTTGGAGTGTCCCTACAATGGCTAGGTACCTTACCTGAAAAGTGCTGTATACAGACAAAAAACGAAAAATTTAACCGCTTCTAGGGTTCCGATTTGAATCTGTTTCTAACTCAGCTTAGAAATTTCAAGTGCTGGTCCGAGAGAAGCAGACTGGTTCTCCCCAGATTTAATTTTAGGGAAACACTAGCCAGTTACACGGCGGGATAAAAGCCCGGGAGAAACGCGATCGGTCATCAAGACTCGGTTCGTTAGCTCTCGGGCTTTATCCTTGTATATCAAGGGGGTTTGCGGAAGCTAAGGAAGCCAAAGAAGGTGCAAAAGCTCGATCGACATATTCACCTCTAACCAGCAACCAGAATATGCTATGAATATCCGATATTGCTCCCCCAAAAGAATGCGATCGCCCTTATCCTACTGCGCCATATTTTTCATCAGCTTGTTTTTCGCTGTCGGCTGCGTCAACCCGGCAATTTATATCAAAACCACCACAGAAAGCGAAGCAACTTCTTCAGTAAATGCTAACGCAGTTCGCCTCGGATTCAGCGCGTGGCCCGGCTGGTTTCCTTGGCAAATTGCCAAAGAGCAAAAGATATTTGAAGCTAACAATGTTGCTGTAGACTTAAAATGGTTTGACGGCTACTTAGAATCGATCAGCACCCTCACAGCAGGACAGATAGATGCTAACAGCCAAACCCTCGGCGATACAGTAAACTCTATATCGGGCGGTGCTGACCAAGTAATTGTTTTAGTCAACGACAACTCGACGGGAAATGACAAAGTGATTGTCGCCGAAGGCATCAATTCCCTTGCCGATTTAAAAGGTAAAAAAGTTGCAGCCGAGGAAGGTACAGTCGATCACTTTCTATTGCTGTTAGGGCTGAGAAGAGCAGGTTTATCAGTGCAAGATATTCAATTTATACCGCTGGAAACAGGCAAAGCTGCGGCAGCTTTCGTAGGAGGGCAAGTCGATGCGGTGGCAGTATTTGCGCCGTTTACCACGCAGGCATTAAAACGATCGAACAGCAAGGAACTGTTTAGTTCCAAAGATTTTCCGGGGGCGATTTCCGACCATTTGGTATTCACCCGAAAGTTTATCGGCGAACACCCCGATCGAGTGCAAGCCGTGGTCAATTCATGGTTTGCAACATTGGAATACATGAAATCAAATAAAGAGAAATCTTACGAGATTCTCGCCAACCGCGCCGGAGTTAGCGTTGAGGAATACAAAGAATATGAAAACGGCACTAAGATATTTACGATCGAGGAAAACTTGAAAGCCTTTCAACCGGGAAATGACATGACATCATTGCAGTTTGCGGCGGGCGAAATGACTAAATTTCTCGTCGATGTAAATTTAGCAAAAACCCAACCAGATATCAGCCGATTATTTGACGATCGTTTTATAAAAGCTTATTCGGAAGGTAAAAGCTAAAAGGCAGAATTTACGATTTTGCAGACACAAAAAACTTTCAACACTCTTATTTTTTAATATACCAAAAAGCTACTCAAATTACTCGCTCAACTGTTCTGCAATTAAATCATGCCACCAAATCCCGAACGCCGATCGATCCAATCCCACCTCAAGCAAAAAAGCCTAAATCCCACCGTTTTCTGGCGGATTGCGGAAGAGATACCACAACCCCTCAATATTGGGTTAACGGTAACATCGATCGCACTGCCGCTGCTGCTGTGGTGGCTAGTAACAACCTTCGCCAACGTAGACCCCAAATTTTTGCCTTCCCCCGGCAAAGTTTTAGAAGCATTTGGCCGGCTGTGGAACACTCGCGAACTTTTGAAAGACACAGTAGCGAGTTTGTGGCGGGTGGGAGTGGGCTTTCTGTTCGCCTTGGTTTTTTCCATACCAATTGGCGTGCTGATGGGCAGTTTTGCCAGTATTCGCGCCTTGCTGGAACCAATGTTCGGCTTGATGCGATATATGCCCGCACCAGCGTTCATTCCCCTGCTAATTCTCTACTTGGGAATCGGCGAAGAACCCAAAATAACGCTAATATTTATCGGCGTCTTTTTCTTCAATTCGCTGATGGTAATGGATACAGTCAAGTTTGTTCCAAAAGACTTGATAGAATCTACTTATATGTTAGGTGGGAATCGCTGGGAAATCCTAACTCAAGTTATTTTTCCCCACGTTTTGCCGGGAATTCTTGATGCTAGCCGCATCAACCTAGCTGCGGCTTGGCAATTGGTAATCGTCTCGGAATTGATTGCGGCAACCGAAGGCTTAGGTCGCCGGATCAGCGTCGCAGGTCGATTTCTCCGAACCGATGAAATTTTTGTGGGGCTGATTGTCATTGGGGCGATCGGACTGACTTTTGACTTGCTTTTTCAATATCTGCTGCGGGTTTCTTGTAAATGGTCAAGTCAGAAACAGTAAGCAGATGTTGAAGGAAGAAGGAAGAAGGAAGAAGGAAGAAGGCAGTGGTGTAAAATAAAATTGAAACCCACGCTAGATATCGTTGTTAGTCCTAAAATTTACCAATTTTGGGAAAGAAAAAATCAATTTTTTACTTACATTACAGAGGATAAACTCATGTTTCTGCAAATCAACAACCTGCACAAAAACTTTGAAACGAAAAACGGTAAATTAGTTGTCCTCAAGGACATCAATATGAGCATCAAGCAAGGCGAATTTATCTGCGCGGTAGGCGCATCGGGTTCGGGCAAATCTACTCTTTTGAGGCAGATTGCGGGATTGGACAAGCCGACAACAGGGGAAGTAAAAATTGATGGCAAGGAAGTTGTTTCGCCTGGGCCGGATCGAGGTATGGTATTTCAGCATTACACTCTTTATCCTTGGATGAACGTGCAGGAAAATGCCGAGTTTGGCCTTAAACTTCAAGGCGTTTCCAAGAAAAAGCGGCGCGAACAAGCGAGCTATTATTTGAGTGTGGTAGGATTGACGCAGTTTGCTTCGTCGCTGCCGAAGGAATTGTCGGGCGGGATGAAACAGCGGGTCGCGATCGCCCGCGCCCTCGCTTCTGAACCTAAAGTGTTATTAATGGATGAACCTTTCGGCGCATTGGATATCCACACTAAAGAATCGATGCACGAATTTATGCTCGATTTGTGGCGCCGCACTCAGATTACAATCTTTATGATTACCCACGATGTCGAAGAAGCGGTGTTTCTTTCCAATCGGATTTATGCTTTGGGCGCTCGTCCCGGTACAGTGAGAAAGGAAATGTCGATTAATTTGCCCGATCGCACTCCCAGCGTTAAACGTCACGCCAAATTCCACGATTACCGCGACGAACTCATGGATTTGATGCGGAAACACGGACAGGAAGCAGTTGCAATGGCGGCTTAAATAGAAATAGGTTTGTAGTTGCACTTTTTGCACCCGCGCCAAGAGTTTAACTGCCAACCTAAGTAAGTGGAAACTTAACATCTTGCACCATTCTCAATTACCTATTAGGAACGGGCAAGATGCCCGTTCCACAACAATAAAATTGAGTTTTGTGGAACGGGCATCTTGCCCGTTCTTGAGAATGGTGCGGGCAAGATGCCCGTTCCCCAATAAAATGGAGTTTTGTGGAACGGGCATCTTGCCCGTTCTTGAGAATGGTGCAAGATATCAGTGGAAATAAATATTACTTTGGGAGAGGGTGAGTTTTGCCACTACAAAATACTATTGTTTTATTTCGCTGACCCCCCAAATACATCAAGAGGAACTTATGGTGCAACTATCATCGATCGACCCAAACTCACAAATCGATTCAAGCCTCGTATTAATCGAAGAAACCGTACCGGGCGGCGCGTACTGGTCGGGAGTCATCAAGCGCGGAAACACCCTGCGAATCACCGATTTAGAAGGCTCTCGCGGCGTTTCCATGCTGTGCTACAACGCCGACAATGCGATCGAACGTTTCAACGCAGCAGACACCGCCAAAATTCAATTCAACGCCTTTCTCAAACAAGGCATGGCGATCTACACAGACATGGGACGCATCCTATTTTCCATCACCCAAGACACCTCCGGCTGTCACGATTTGCTAGGAGGATGCAGCAACGCCATTAGCAATGCCAAAAAATACGGCGAAGGAGACTGGAAAAACTCCCGCGACAACTTCCTCAAAGCCCTAAGTCGGTGGGGATTGGGCAAAAAAGATATCATGCCCAACCTCAACTTATTTACTCGCATTGCCGTCAAACCAGACGGCACGATGGAGTTTCGCGAAGGCTGCGAAAAACCGGGTAGTTTTATCGATTTGCGAGCAGAAATGAACGTATTGACCATTATCTCTAACTGCCCCCACATCCTGCATCCGGGTTCAACTTACGATCCAAAACCCATCCAAATTCAAATTGTGAAAACCCCCGCACCCGCACCAGACGACTTGTGCCGCACCGCCAACCCGGAAGCCGTGCGCGGCTTCATCAACACTGATGCTTTGTTCGTGCAATAGAGTCGATTCCACAACTCAACTTTGTCCGCATCAATCGGCGGTAAAAATTTCTGCAATTCCATCACAAAAAGTGAACCATGACTGCAACTACCCAACAAATCCTCGATCCAAAAACAGCAATTTATAACGAAGTTTTACCCGCCAGACATCCCTGGTCTCGCGTCATCAAAAAAGGACAGATTCTTCGGATTGTAGATTTAGGCGGAAATCAAGCAGTAGATTTTTTAGTTTACAATGCCGATGACCCTTCCGAACGCTACAGCGCCCCCGATACGATCGTCAATCAAGGCAACATCTTTGTCACTACAAACAGCCAACTCCTTTCCAATGAAGGGCGAGCCATTATGACCATAATTGCTGACTCCTGCGGGCGACACGATACCTCCGGCGGCGCCTGTAGCTGCGAAAGCAATTCGGTGCGGTTTGGGCTAGATAAAAAATACCAGCACGCCTGTGTTGAAAATTTTCTCGCCGCAATTCTTCCCTACGGTTTGGGCAAGCGAGATTTAGTCAGTAATATCAATTTCTTTATGAATGTTCCGGTTAGCGAAGATGGCACGCTTGAAATTGTTGACGGCATCTCCGATCCGGGAAGCACAGTTGATTTGCGAGCCGAAATGAACGCGCTGGTTGCTATTTCTAACTGCCCGCAAATGAACAATCCTTGCAATGCTTACAATCCTACGCCGATTCAGTTGATTGTTTGGGATGCGGTGTAAAATAGCGTGGGTACTGCCTCCGCAATCTTTTTAGGGCGGGCTAGAAGCCCACCCCACAACAAAAATTAATGTTTGTGGAACAGGCATCTTGCCTGTTCTTCAGGATAGTTTTAGGGCGGGCTAGAAGCCCACCCCACAACAAAAATTAATGTTTGTGGAACAGGCATCTTGCCTGTTCTTCAGGATAGTTTTAGGGCGGGCTAGAAGCCCACCCCACAACAAAAATTAATGTTTGTGGAACAGGCATCTTGCCTGTTCTTCAGGCTAGTACAAGATGTAACTAGATACCAATCAGCAATTCCCTAAATGTTTAACAAAGTTTTGATTGCAAATCGCGGTGAAATAGCCTGCCGAATTATCCGCACCCTCGATCGCCTCGGAATTGCTTCAGTAGCAGTATATTCTGAAGCCGACGCCCGCGCCTCGCACGTTTTTGCCGCCAGCGAAGCCGTTTGTATCGGTGCAGCCGCCGCAGCCGAGAGTTATTTGCGGTTCGATCGCATTCTCGAAGTTGCGCGCCAAACTAAAGCTCAAGCTATTCATCCGGGTTACGGCTTTTTGAGCGAAAATGCTGAATTTGCCGAAGCTTGTGCAAGCGAAAATATTGCATTTATCGGCCCGACTCCGAGTCAGTTGCGCTGCTTTGGATTGAAGCACACCGCGCGGGAAATAGCCGCTGCAAATCAAGTGCCGCTAACTCCCGGAAGCGAACTTTTAGCAAGTTTGGAGGATGCCCAAAAAGCGGCTGGGGCGATCGGCTATCCGGTGATGCTCAAAAGTACCGCAGGCGGCGGCGGCATTGGTTTGCAGGCTTGTTTTGGCGATCGAGATTTGGCAGAAGCCTTTGAAAAAGTACAGCGTTTGAGTCAAAGCAATTTTAAACAAAGCGGCGTTTTTTTAGAGAAATATATTCAAACAGCCAGACACATTGAAGTCCAAATCTTTGGAGATGGCAAAGGAAATGTCATAGCCTTGGGCGAACGAGATTGTTCGGTGCAGCGGCGCAATCAAAAAGTAATTGAAGAAACCCCCGCCCCTGCTATTACCGACGAACAGCGAAATCAGTTGTACAGTGCAGCAGTGCGGCTGGGAAAAGCCGTAAATTACCAATCCGCCGGTACTGTTGAATTTGTATTTGATGTCGATGCGAAACAGTTTTATTTTTTGGAAGTCAACACGCGCTTGCAAGTTGAACACGGCGTTACTGAAGCTGTCAACAACATCGACCTCGTTGAGTGGATGGTAAAACAGGCTTCTGGAGATTTGTTCCCCCTGGAAGAGTACCGCTATCAACCGCAGGGACACTCAATTGAGGTGCGAATTTATGCGGAAGATGCCGGCAAGAATTTTCAGCCGAGTTCCGGGTTGCTGAATCAAGTTGCGTTTCCCGAAAACGTCCGCTGCGACAGTTGGATAGAAACCGGCACGGAGGTAACTCCTTTTTACGATCCGCTGCTAGCCAAAGTAATCGTTTGCGGGGATAATCGAACGCAGGCGATCGCCCAACTCAAAGCTGCTTTAGATGCCAGTGAAATAGCGGGAATTGAAACTAATTTAGATTACCTCCGCCAGATTTTGGACGATTCCCGATTCAGCCGGGGCGAACTGAGCACGCGCTTTTTAAACTCTTTTGAATACGCACCTTTAACGATCGATGTATTGGATGGGGGAACCTACAGCAGCATTCAAGATTATCCGGGGCGGATTGGCTATTGGGATGTTGGCGTGCCGCCTTCTGGGCCGATGGATCATCTGGCATTTCGATCGGCAAATCGTTTAGTAGGAAATCCCGAATCGACAGCAGGATTGGAATTCACAGCGACAGGCCCAACTCTGCGCTTTAATGCCGATACAGTTATTAGTTTAACTGGTGCAATTATGAAGGGAACGCTAAACGGCGAATCGGTGCCGTTTTGGCGGGCCATTCCCGTAAAAGCGGGCAGCATTCTCAAGTTAAAAGCCATTGAAGGCGGCGGCTACCGCACTTATTTAGCGGTAAAGCACGGCTTTAATGTCCCCGATTATTTGGGCAGCAAATCAACGTTTGTACTGGGCAAATTTGGCGGACACGCTGGCCGCACGCTGCGTGCGGGAGATGTGCTGAAACTGAATCAAACTGCAACTCTGGAAGCGGAATTATCTTTGCCTCCCGAACTAATTCCAACTTACAGCAATAATTGGGAAATCGGTGTTTTGTACGGGCCTCACGGCGCGCCGGATTTCTTTACTGAGTCAGACATCGCCATGTTTTTCTCAACAGAATGGCGGGTGCATTACAACTCGACTCGGACGGGAATTCGGCTGATCGGCCCGAAGCCCACTTGGGCGCGTCAAGACGGCGGAGAAGCGGGTTTGCACCCGTCTAACATTCACGATAATGCTTATGCGATCGGCACGATCGACTTTACGGGCGATATGCCTGTAATTCTCGGTCTTGACGGCCCGAGTTTGGGAGGTTTTGTGTGTCCTGCTACTATTGTGCAGTCGGAATTGTGGAAAATCGGGCAACTGAAACCGGGGGACAGCATTCGCTTTCACTGTTTGAGTTTTGCGGAAGCTTTGCAGCGGGAAATAGCACAAAATAGGCAAATTGCTACTTTTAGTTTGCCTGTTTTTGGGGAAAATGCGGAGGAATTGCCCGCAGTTCCCGCTTCTCCAATTTTGCACGAAATTCCCGAATCTCTGGGACAGGTTGCTGTTACTTACCGTCAAGCTGGGGATAAATATATTCTAGTTGAATACGGCCCATTGGTGCTGGATTTAAATTTGCGTTTTCGGGCGCACGCATTGATGGAACAGTTGAAAGCAAATCCGTTGCCTGGTGTTATCGAATTAGTGCCGGGAATGCGATCGCTCCAAATTCACTTTGAGGGCCGCCAGATTTCCCAACAGCAGCTAATGCAGGCGCTGATTGCGGCGGAGGCGGAACTTCCGGCGATCGAGGATTTGGAAGTGCCGGCGCGAATTGTGCACTTGCCTTTATCTTGGGAAGATGAATCGACGCTGTTGGCCATTGAAAAATATATGCAGTCTGTGCGATCGGATGCACCTTGGTGTCCCAGTAATATTGAGTTTATTCGCCGCATAAACGGGCTTGACAGCATCGAACAAGTCAGAGAAATTGTATTTAATGCTAGCTATTTAGTGATGGGTTTGGGAGACGTTTATTTAGGCGCGCCTGTCGCAACTCCCCTCGATCCGCGCCACCGTTTGGTTACTACTAAATACAATCCCGCCCGCACTTGGACTCCTGAAAATGCAGTTGGTATTGGCGGCGCGTATTTGTGCGTTTACGGGATGGAAGGGCCCGGAGGTTATCAATTTGTCGGCCGCACGGTGCAAATGTGGAATCGGTTCAAACAAACGGCGGATTTCCAGTCTGGTAAACCTTGGCTTTTACGCTTTTTTGACCAAATCCGATTTTATCCGGTTTCTCATGAGGAATTGCACCGCTGTCGGGAAGAATTTATTGAAGGGAAGTTTAAATTAAAGGTTGAGGAAATCACTTTTAATTTGAGAGAATACAATGAGTTTTTGCATTCTATTGCGGGCAGTGCGGCTGAGTTTAAAGCGCAGCAGCAGGCCGCATTTAATGCAGAGCGCGATCGCTGGGCCGCTTCCGGGGAATTTGACGCTGAAGCTGCCGCAGAATCCTCGGCGGATGTGGGTTCGGAAACGGCGGCGGAGGTTACTTTGCCGATCGGCTGTGAGGCTGTTGTCGCTCACGTTTCGGCTAATGTTTGGCAGGTGCTGGTTAATGTGGGAGATGCGGTTGCTGAGGGCGATCGCCTGTTAATTTTGGAAGCGATGAAAATGGAAATTGCTATTACTGCTGATGTTGCCGGCACTGTCGCCCAATTGTTTTGTGAAAAGGGACAAACAGTGACAGCCGGACAAATTTTAGCGGCTGTTCAACCGAATTAATCCCTCTGTTGTCAGTTCGGGGAAAGTAGAAGCCGTTGGATAATTGGGGGATGATTTTGATTGTTTTGTGGGATGGGATATCGTAGCCAGTCAGGTGTATTTTCACTGAAGGCGAGACACCCCACAAGAATCATCATCAAATTGTGCAACCCCGGCTCATTTAATGAAGATTTAGCAGCAGTTAGGGCTTCAAAAGGGTGGGGATATATCAATCAAGCAGGCCAGTGGGCGATCGCCCCCAAGTTTCCGCTGTCGGCAGTTTTTCAGAAGGCTTAGCCGCTGTCAAGCAATGGCCAATCTGGCTTCATAAATCAAGCTGCAAAGCTAGTCATTTAGCAGGTTCGGTGCTCTGTTTAGGCTTTAAATTTGTTTAAACTCACATCTTGCACCATTCTCAATAACAGGCAAGATGCCTGTTCCACAAAGAGTAGATTTTCTTGTGGAACAGGCATCTTGCCTGTTCCTAAAAAGCTTATTGACAATGGTGCAACATCTCTGTTTAAATCTCGTTAAATTAACTCTAGCAGCCCATAATGGATCGGCAAACCATCCTGAAATACCAGCAATTCTCCCGGCTGAATTTGCGTCCAAACTTCGTTATCAGTCAGCGGAAAAGTGGCAATAACAGCCACGCGATCGTCCTCGTGGGTCAATTCCCGAAAATCGACTGTTACATCTTCGTCGATCGAGTGAGCGCTAGCAAAAGGTGCTTGTCGCACAATATAATGGAGATTAGTAGAACAGTGTGCGAACAAGTGTTCTCCATCAGAAAGTAAATAATTAAAAATTCCGTACTCTGCCAAAGTTTTAGTAATTTCCTCCAGTACCGGGTAAATATCCGTGACAGCAGGCTTGCTTTGAGGAAAAGTAGAGCGCAGCTTTTCTAATATCAAACAAAAAGCTTTTTCGCTGTCAGTTTTGCCAACCGGCTTGTAAAATCCGGCACGTTCTGGATTAAAATTTTCCAGATTTCCATTGTGAGCAAACACCCAATAGCGCCCCCAAAGTTCCCGAATAAAAGGGTGGCAGTTTTCCAAAGCAATTTCGCCTTGAGTAGCTTTGCGGATGTGAGCAATGACGTTAGTTGAATGAATGGGATAGCGGCGCACTACTTCAGCAACCGGAGAAACAATCGCAGGTTTAGAGTCTATAAAAAGGCGACATCCCAAACCTTCAAAGAAAGCAATTCCCCAACCGTCTTGATGAACGTCGGTTTTGCCCCCTCTTGCAGAAAAACCCTCAAAAGAAAAGCAAATATCTGTTGGAACATTGCAGTTCATTCCCAGTAATTGGCACATAGCTTTTAAATTTCTGGAGTTTGGATGGATGTCGCAGCTATTGGCAGCTACATACCTGCGATGATAGTATTATAGTATGAATTGATTTAGCCTAATAAAAAAAATACAATAATTTTGGATGGTCAACCATAAGACCTCTTGCACAAATAACTAGGACGGGCTCTTCGGCCCATCCCACAAGAGTTATTTTTTCTTGTGGGATGGGCCGAAGAGCCCGTCCAATAAATTTATGAAAAGGACTTTTGCAAGAGGTCTATAATGCTAATTAAATTTTAAAAAATGCGTGAAGCCAAGCTATTCCGTTCGTTAAGCCAGCCCGTTGCGGTAGGGAATCGCTCAAAATTAAATCGCGTTCCCCGGAGAACAGTCTTCATCGTTCCATTTGTCCTGCAATTTTTTTAATTAAATTCAGGTAAGATTCAATTTGGTGGGGGAAAATCTGAAAGTTGTTTGATATCCTTCAAAACTATTTGAGGCTTCCCTTTGTACTGTTCTACCTTCCCACTGACATACACATATCCCCGTCCCACACCCGCATAACGTTTCTCAATTAGCCGCTTCAAGGGAGCCATTTCATCAGTTTCAGCATCTGGTATCCACAAATCTAATTTATGATACACAGAACCAGCATAAATTAGAGCGCTGCCGCCGATCCATTTATTAATCCCAGCCTCCAAATCGCAGAAAATAGTAAGAGATTGAGCTTTCTCAGAAGCAGCTAATATTTTCGGGTAGTGCAACCTCAAAGAAAGCGCTCCTGCTGTTGCTTCCGACAACCGAAACTCTTCAACAATCGAGCCTCGCATCGACCACCAAGGCAGTAAATTAGCATAGTTGCGAGAGGGGATTTTGGCATTGATAATCGGATTCCAAATCATCAGATTGTAAGCTTTTGCTGCCGATTCTGCCTCAGTCATTTGTCGGTGATATAATCTGGAGCGGCCGTATTTGACGAAGTAGGGACTCCAGCCTTCTTCAATCAGTTTAAGATTGTAATTTTCTCCGTCTTTATGTACGTAACAGAGGAGACGCCCGTAGTTGTCGCGGTGTTTTTGTAGAGCCACTTCAACCGAATCGTCTGTATCAAATTCTATGTCAATTTGAGCAAGTCCGCCATCTGCTGTGGCGAAGTATTTTTTAGCCATTTCCGTACCTGCTTTCCCCGCCGCAGTTACAGGTTTGGAGCCTCCCGGATGACTTTCTTCTGTATCGACGCAAATCAGCCGCAGAGACTCGGTTTTGCCGTTGAGAGAAATTTTGATGCTGTCGCCATCAACTACTTTAGTTATTTGCAGGTTCGGAATTCTGGTTGCCATATTTTCAACCCTGTTGCACTTGAGATTTCATACAGGTATCGGTTGAATCATACACGAGTTCGCTATCAATAGCAACTGTAATTTTTGGTGTTTGTATTAATATTTGTCAACGGTGGCGTATTTTATCAAGTCGGGGAAAAAATCTCGAAAATCTGATTCTAATCGCTGATAGTTAGCTGTCAAATCTTCTATGCCGCTTGCCAAGTTATTTGTCCGTTTGAGTCGCGCCGACATTCTTGTAAGAGTGATGCCGATTTCGGCGATGTCCTGATAAGATGAAAGCAAGTCGCGGGCAATTATTGTTGGCAGCACCCGCTGGAGAGATTCAGGCAATATATCGCGGTTGTCTTGCAGGATTTTATAGACATGGCGAGAAAAATCTGGAAGCGGAATTTCTGAATATTCCAGCCAATTTTTAGCCAAGAAGTGGTCGTAAAACACGTCAATCAAAACTCCAGCAAACCTGCGTCTCTCGGCGCAAACAAGGCTTTTACTCGATCGCACTATTGGGTGAGAGTCCGTGTAGCTATCTACTTTGCGGTGCAAATCGATGCCTTTTCTAATTTCATCGGGATAAAGGTTGACAGCCGAACCTTTGACAAAATCTCCGAGGAGGTTGCCTATCAGGGATTCTGGCGTGCCTTTTGATAAGAATAGATGAGCCAAATAATTCATTAACTACACAACTGCATAACCTGTATGAGGTCTGACATCGGCGGGATGAAAACCTAAAACAATGGAATCCTTGGAGATTCCAGCAGCTACAAGTTCTTTCGTTACGCCGTATTCTGTCTCATCTCGCTGTACCCAAATCTTATCATCAATAATATCTATATGAACCAAACAGCCGTGAATTCGTTTGGCTTTATCCCAGCCTAAAGTAACTAGCAGGTAACAATCAGATTTTTCATCAAACACGGCTTTACAAATTATATCGCCATGAGAGTAAGGAATTTTTGTGTAAGGTTCGAGAACTGTTTTAATGGTGGTTCTAAAGTTAGCTAAAGTATCCATTTTACAATCGCCTCTTGATTTGGGTCGAATACAATCAGCTTGAGCTTTTCATCTTCAATCATTAATTGACCGATCGGTTCTTCAAATAGAGATTCATAGGTGATATCGCGAACAGCCAGATACAGCGTATGTTCTGGATAAGTTCTCTGAAGCACAGATCGATAAATAGTAAATTGTCCGATCGCCTCTCTCAAGTCCTGCATTTCTGAATCGCTGACAAAGCTTTTGACTTCCACAGCAATTTTCTGTTCTCCTCGTTCCGCTGCGAGCACCTGTTTTGCTCCCAGATCCACATACATATCTTTTTTCCCCCATTTCAGATGGAGAGGATCGTGAGTAATTATCCACCCATCATTGAGGAGAGATTTTTTAACTGTATTGTGGTAGAGGTCTAAAGCGGGCATAGAACAACACGAGCAATATAAGACTTCACGGTTATATAATAGCAAATTATGATGCAATTATCTTAAACCGCAACTACAAGGAGAAAGAATAATGGCTGTTCTAGAATGTGTAAAACCGGGTGCTAAACTCGGTCAAATTATTCTTGCCGTCGATCTGACTGTTGCCGGTGCAGTCGATCGCATTTTAGCAAAAATTCAAGACTTGGGATATGACCCAGAAATCCGCCATGTCAACTATCCGTCAGGAGTTCACGTCTTAGCAATTCTCAAAGACGAACAGCATTCTGAAGCAGTTGATGATGACTACTTGTTAGAGGATTGGCTACAGGTAAGGTCGGAAATTAACGCCGATGCCGTTCATCTGTGGCGCGGCAAATAAGCTGTTTTTGGTCGATCAATGAATCTTGGATAACAAAAGAGCGATCGCCTAACTGTAGTATGCGGGCGATCGCATCACAAATTTCTTTCAGAAGTAGTGTTGCAGCCTATTGAGAGCTATACTCACCAAATGTTGTCACATACCCCTTAACAGTAACTCCCATATCTAATTCCTCGTGATGAATAAGTAGGTTAGATAATTGGGCAATCAAAAATTCAATCTCGCGACGGTTCTCAAACTGGAGAAAAATACTGCTACCTTCACCCTTAATAATCACCGTTGGAATATCGCTGTCGTCTAACTGTGAATCAATATCTGGGATTATTTGTCTGATTTGCTCTTCAGTCCATATCTGACTCATTCCTCTATCTCCCGTTCACAAATACAGCGGTATGACTTACCACTCTTATTGAGAATGACACCGCAGAAAGTTATGTAGTTTTGCCACTTCCATTATAGCTGATATCTTGCACCATTCTCAATTACCTGTTTAGGAACGGGCAAGATGCCCGTTCCACAAAGAGTGAATTTTCTTGTGGAACGGGCATCTTGCCCGTTCTTGAGAATAGTGCAACATCTCAGTTATAGCTAACAATTAAACCAGACGAACGCAGATAAGATTATATCTGCGTTCATCCGCGTTAATTTGCCTACATCTGCGGTTAAAAAATCCCCCTACGCACCTCCCCGCAACTTATCCAAAACCGTCCGGTCTTCCAAAGTCGAAGTATCCCCAGAAACCTCTTGTCCCGCAGCTAAAGAACGCAGCAAACGCCGCATAATTTTACCGCTTCGAGTTTTCGGCAAAGCATCAGTAAATCGAATTTCGCCGGGACGGGCGATCGCCCCAATTTCCTTAACAACGTGCTGCTTCAATTCCTTAGCCAATTCATCGCTAGGTTGCTGCGAGTTGTCCAGCGTGACAAAAGCCACAATTTCCTCACCTTTAATCTCATCCGGTTTACCAACAACCGCAGCTTCCGCCACCGCTGGATGCGATACCAAAGCTGACTCGACTTCCATTGTGCCGAGTCGGTGTCCGGCCACATTAATTACATCGTCAACGCGGCCCATTACCCAGAAATAACCGTCTTTGTCCTTGTGCGCGCCGTCTCCAGCAAAGTACACGAATTCGCCATCTTTCGGGTGCAAATATTCCCAATAAGTGCGGCGAAAACGATCGGCATCGTTGTAAAGTGTCCGCATCATTCCCGGCCAAGGATGTTTCACCACTAAATAACCGCCGCTTTCGTTAGTGACTGGTTCGCCATCTTGGTCAACAACATCGACCACAATTCCGGGGAACGGTAGGGTTGCAGAACCGGGTTTTGTAGGAATTGCACCGGGCAAAGCGGTAATCATAATTCCCCCGGTTTCTGTTTGCCACCAAGTATCGACGATCGGACAATTCGACTTGCCAATTACTCGTTGATACCACATCCAAGCTTCAGGATTGATCGGTTCGCCGACGGTTCCTAACAACCGCAAAGATGACAAATTGCGCGCGTTGGGCAAGTGTTCGCCCATTTTCATAAAGGTGCGAATGGCGGTGGGTGCAGTATAGAAAACGGTGACGCCGTATTTTTCAATTACATCCCAAAAACAGCCAGGATTTGAAGGGCGAGGAGCACCTTCATACATTAAAGTTGTCGCACCGTTGGACAGCGGCCCGTAGACAATATAACTGTGTCCAGTAATCCAGCCGACATCAGCAGTACACCAGTAAACATCGGTATCTTGGAGGTCGAATATCCATTTGGTTGTCATGTGGGTATAAAGGTTATAACCACCGGTTGTATGGACGACTCCTTTCGGTTTGCCGGTACTGCCACTGGTGTAGAGTACGAACAGCATATCTTCGCTGTCCATCGGTTCGGCGGGACAATTTGCCGATGCACCTTTTTGCAAATCGTGCCACCAATGATCGCGCCCTGGTTCCATGTCAATTTTCTGTTTGGTGCGCTGAACTACGAGAACGTTGGTAACACTTGGTGTGGCATTATTTGCTAATGCTTTGTCTACTTGTGTTTTGAGGCCGACGGCGGTATCTTTGCGGAAGCCACCGTCTGCGGTGATGACGAGTTTTGCTTGGCCGTCGTTGAGTCGATCGCGCAAAGCTTCTGCACTAAAACCGCCAAAAACAACGCTGTGTACTGCACCGATTCTGGCGCAGGCTAGCATGGCGATCGCAGCTTCGGGAATCATGGGCATATAAATGCCGACGCGATCGCCCTTTTGGACTCCCAATTGTTTGATGACGTTCGCCATTTGGCAGACTTCGCGGTGGAGTTGCGCGTAGGTGAGGGTGCGCGAGTCTCCGGGTTCGCCTTCCCAAATCAGGGCGGCTTTATTTTTGCGCCAAGTGGTTAAGTGGCGATCGAGACAATTGTAGGAAATGTTAATTTTGCCATTGACAAACCATTTAGCAACAGGCGGTTGCCAGTCGAGCACGGTATCCCAGTTTTGGAACCAGTGCAATTCTTGGGTGGCGAGTTCTGCCCAGAAGGCTTGGGGGTCAGCTTTGGCTTTGTCGTAGAGGGCTTGGTACTCTTCTAGGCTTTTGATGTGAGCTTTTTGGGAGAATTCAGCGGGCGGCTGAAATAGGCGTTTTTCATGCAGAATTGATTCGATGGTATCTTGCGACATTGCTTTTAACTTTAACTTCGGTTAGTCTTTTTAACTATTGTTTGCATAAGTTGGAGCAAAAGTATGTTTATTTTCCTTAAGACTTTGGGGAAATTTGTAAATGTTGGGACTGTATTAGAAATTAGGGTAGCGGTAAATGCTCAATTTTATCTTGGTACTCATCATCAAACGATTCTTCATAAATCAAAATCAGTTCGTCAATATTTTGACCAATACTCAGCTTGGAATTTAGGATGAATATTCCAGGAATATGGCGATTTTGTTCTAGATGATCTGTTAAATGAACTGGCATAGACCGACGGTTGTTGGTAACAAGAATGAAATTGTGGATTTCGCACCAAATAAGAATTTCTGGATCGAGAGTTCCTTTGGAAGGTGCTGTTAGTTCTCCCACTGCTTGAACAACCATATCGGGATTGCGTCTGCGAATTTGATTGACATACGCAGGATCGACATTTTCATCAAAGAGATACTGGATTGGCATCAGCCTTTCTCCTTGCATCTCTTTCTGCTCTCAGTTTGCGGATTTTTTCATATACTGGACGAGGATTGCGACGTTGTTCTTCTCGCATTTTTTCTCCCCACTCCAGCCATTCGGTTATGTACTGACCGACTGCTTCTTTGTTGTGCAGGTAGTACAAAATGGTCGCATAAACTTGTTCCAGGGTGAGCGATGTATAAATGTTAGCGATTTCTTCGGCAGTTCGAGCGCGAAACAGGTATTCATAGAGAATGGTTTCGATGCCAATGCGAGAACCTTTGAGCCGAATATCATCTGGTCTGAGGAAGTTAAAGTAGTCTTCTAGTTGCGTGGTTTGGTGGTTGGCTTCATGAGATTGCTTCTCTTTATTGATTTCTGTTACTTCGGGAACCAGCACAATTACTTCTGCTCGGCTGTTGCGATATAACTTGAGCGGTTCACCAACGCACAATTGTCCTCGATCGTCGATCGTTGCCATCACTTTAATTGCTTTCATACAATCTACCCGATTTACAGGAGCGATATCTAGTATGATTATATCATAACAAATCCGATGGTAATGCTTTTATAATTGACATTAACAGCCGATCGCACTAAAGCCATGACACAAAATTTGGAAGCAAGCCAACTCTCGCTAAATGACGTTCGCCGCCTTCTCAAACTCCAAGAGTTAGAAGGAGAGGGCTTCAGTGATTTTTTCTCTCTGGAACTGCTGACAGAATCAGAACAGCAGGAACTATTAAAACTTAGAACTGACTTTCGACGCTACTTATCCGCAGGAAAAGTTTCAGAAGAACTCGTTAAGTTTTTAGTGCTTTCACCTTTGATGAGATTAACAGGATTTTTTGATATTCCGATCGTGCTGACAATGGAGGATAGTATACCCATTGAGGTTAAGGATGGAGATACTTTAATTAAGGGGCGGTTGGATATTTTAGCAGTAAATCAGCCGGATGCGGAGATAGGGGCGGCGCAGTTTTGGATTTTGGTAGTGGAGGCGAAAAATAGTGCGATCGCCCCTTTGGCCGGTTTACCACAATTGCTGACTTATGCTTATAAGAGTTTGCAGCAGCAATCGTCCGTTTGGGGATTGACTACGAATGGCGAAAGTTATCGGTTTGTGCGGGTGACGCGGGGGAATCCTTGCACTTATCAGATTTTACCAGAATTGAATTTGATTGACAGAGAGCGAGCGCTCTTGTTGGCGCAAGTTTTGAAAGCGATTTGCAAGTTACAGAACGTGCAGTTGCAGTTGGCGTAAACAGGAACGATCTAACATTTTATTGCACCATATAATATGGTTAACTGGATAAGCCGATCGCACTAAAGCCATGACCCAAAATTTAGAAGCAAGCCAACTCTCGCTAAATGACGTTCGCCGCCTTCTCAAACTGGAAAGACAAACAGGAGGAGGTTTTACTGATTTTTTCTCTCTGGAACCTCTGACGGATTTTGAACAGCAGGAATTATTGCAAATCAGCAATGACTTTTGGCGCTATCTAGAAGTGGGAAAGGTTTCTGAAGAATTGGTTAAGTTTTTGTCACTTTCACCGTTAATGAGATTAACGGGATTTTTTAAAGTTCCTGTGGTGCTGACAATGGAAGATAGCATCCCGATCGAGGTTGAGGATGGGGATACTTTAATTAAAGGGCGGTTGGATATCTTAGCCGTAAATCAGCCGGAGGCAGAGCTCGCGGCGGCACAGTTTTGGATTTTGGTAGTCGAGGCGAAAAATAGTGCGATCGATCCTTGGGCCGGTTTGCCGCAATTGCTGACTTATGCTTATAAAAGTTTGCAGCAGCAATCGTCTGTTTGGGGATTGACGACGAATGGACGTAACTATCAGTTTGTGTATCTGACGCGGGGCAATCCTTGCACTTATCAGATTTTACCGGAATTGAATTTGATTGACCGAGAGCGATCGCTCTTGTTGGCGCAAGTGTTGAAAGCTATTTGCAAGTTGCAGAATGTGCAGTTGCAGTTGGCTTAATCTCTGCGGTTAAAATCTGTGCTTACCCGTACTGCCGAGACAGATATTCTGTACCAGTTTAGTCCTAATCGCCCTCTATCGTCGATGCCAACTGTTGTTAACTTCTGTTGGGAACTGGTGGAACATTTAGAAATCAAGATTTGTTAAAAAAATGTAAGAGCTAGTGACAGAATACAAATTATTCTATACAATGATCAACGGTTAAACCCTGCAACTGAAGGTAAAAAAGTGTCTGAACTTAGACAAAATTTAATTACCAGAGATTGGGTAATCATCGCCACCGAACGGGCGACAAGACCGGATCAATTCGCTAACAAAAAAAAGTGCCAAATAGTAGTGCCACCGCACCGCGCCGATTGCCCGTTTTGCGTGGGAAATGAAGAAGACGGAACCTTAGAAACTTGCCGTTTGGGCGATTCCCTACGGGATAGCTTCGCTTCACGCACTGGCTGGAAAGTCAGGGCAATTCGCAACAAATATCCCGCCCTCTCCCCGACAGCAGAATGGATGAGGATATCATCGGGAATTCACCGCACGATGGCGGGAATCGGCGTTCACGAAGTAATTGTCGAACATCCGCGACACGATTTGACAACAGCTTTGTTGAGTGTTGAAGAAGTTGCAAACATACTTTTAGTATACCGCCAGCGCTATGTAGAAATTAGAAAAAATCCCCACATTGAAACAATTATTATCTTCAAAAATCACGGGGAAACTGCCGGAACTTCTCTCGAACACCCCCACTCGCAGATAGCAGCGACGCCCGTTGTACCCAGCCAATTTCGCAGCCGCATCGACGAAGCTATTAGATATTTTGACGACACCGGAGAATGTCTGTTTTGTCGGACTTTGGAAGATGAATTAGCGGCGAAGGAAAGAGTGATTTGTGAGAGTGAACATTTTGTGGCTTTTATCCCTTACGCTGCACTTTCACCCTTTCACACTTGGATTTTTCCGCGTCGGCATTCCTCTTCGTTTGATGAAATTACTGATGCGGAAATTACCGATCTTGCTGATACTTTGAAAACTGTACTGGCTAAGCTTTATTACGGATTGAACAATCCCGATTACAACTATAATATTCGATCGGTGCCGATCGCCGAAGGGGGAACAAAATACTTTCACTGGTATATCGCCATTATTCCCAGAGTCACCAAGCAAGCTGGGTTTGAGTTGGGCAGCGGGATGTTTATCAATACTGCTTTGCCCGAAGAAAGTGCGGCTTTTTTGCGATCGATCGAAATTCCTAGCGACAGTAATTTCCCCCCCATCTAAAGTATCCTACATCACAATAGGTCAAGTTTACTTAAACTGGGGGTGGAAATGCACCCAGCTATTCTGAGTTGCGAGTCTGCGTTGAGGGAGGAAATTGATATTATTTGAGATTTGAGATTAAAGAATTGGGCATAACGCATGATCTAATGGTTTAGATCACCGGCATAAAGTTGGATTCTTTTTTAAACTGCTATAACTTACGCTCTCAAGTTAGGAACGTACAAATACTTATGGATTTTACCAAACTCACAATAAACTTTCGACATATTGCCAGCCGTCGTCGCTAAAAGTAGCTCTCAACATATCTCTAATTTTGGCATCGATCGATAATATTCCCTCACCCGATTCAACATTCTCGCCGATTTCGCAACTGTCTTCAGACATATGTTCTTGGATGAGGGCCAGAGTATCGGCGAAATTAGCCAGAAAATAATGTTCGTGCACCCACGCTGTCGGATCTGGTATTGCTGCATTCCCAAAAGCTCGATCGACTAAATCTTTTTTGGCAACATCGTCAGTCTGGTTTTTCATGTTGAGATCGATTTAGGTAGAACTGGTAACTTTTCCATTTTAAGCTTAATTGTCAACACGATCGCGATCCCGATCGACCACAGCAGTGACAAATTTGTGTAGTTTGTGCGATCGCGATCCTAATTTTTTGGTCGATCGCGTGTTATTATGCTCGCTCACACTCCGTGACCAATAATTTTCACCTCTGGTAAAATACACTTGGGCATCATTCCGTGAACTCCTTTTTGAGGATTGTTGACAGCCTGCGTAATCCGAAAATTTACCGCGAGGGAACAGAAAACATAAGCATCTTCCTCTTGGAAACCTGCAAACTTTTGCAGCCAATAAACCGTCTGTTTTACCGCCATCTCAAACGCTTCATCTAATGTTCTACCAAATCCCATAATCACAATATGAGTGGGCGTTTCCGCAAACGGAAATATCAGAAATAAATCCTTGCGTAAAATGATTTGAATAGTCCCCTTCATCGAAGTTTCAATGGCCGTACCGTCAACTTCACCATCTCCTTGTGCCGAATGTCCGTCGCCAATGGACAGTAAACCGCCCCGCATAAAAACCGGTAAAAATAACCGCGTTCCTGGTTGGAGTTCCTGATTGTCCATATTGCCGCCGTAGCGCTCTGGAGGAATAGAAGAACGGTTGATTTCTGCATTGGCAACGCCGATAATTCCAAAAAAAGGATGCAGGGGAATCCCAAGGCGGCTACCTGGGGGAAATTCAGCAATGTTTTGCTCTAAATCTAGCGGAATAAACCGCAATTTAGGGTCGGGAAAATACTCCGGTAAAGCTCCCCATCCCGCGCGAATTGCATTAAATCCTACTGGTAAACTGGGGTAAACATCCTCAATGTGAATTTCTAAAACGTCTCCTGGTTCGGCGTTGTTAACATAAATCGGGCCTGTCAGCAAGTGGGGCCCCGGCCCAACTTTGCGGTTGGGAGGCAAATTCTGACAAATATCTAAAAATTCGGGGGTGAGAAATTCCGGCGGCGCTTTGTCAGCAACATAATATCCTGAATAGGTTTCGATATCGATGCGATCGCCCGAATCGACAGTTAAAGCAGGTTCGAGCTTCGGAGAAAAACCGCCCAAGTGTACGGTTTTGCAGTTAGCTTTGAGAAGGTGGCGAGTCATGGGATTTTAGATTTTAGATTTTAGATTTTAGATTGAAGGAAGGGTGTTAAGAATGTTATATCGCAAGTCTCAATTATTTTTGATAATTTTTTTTATGAACCGCAGAGGGCGCAGAGGGCGCAGAGAAAGAGAATGGAGAGATTGGAAGATGTGAAAAAATAGTTGAGGTTTGTTAGATGTGAGATATTCTACTAATTTCTTAACTTGTTGATAACCTGGGTAGTTTAAAATTTAAAGTGGGTGTCGCGGGTTTATATGTATTGGGGTGGGGAGTTCTGTTTGGCTGGTGCAACCCGCCCTTACAAACTAATGACTAATGAATTATGTTAACACCATTGCCCAACCAAGTAGGAAATCCCAAAGGTTATTCTCGCAATCCCTGGTTTTTTGCTGTTTTGATTTTGATTGTCCTCTTGCTAGGTTTCCTTATGCAATCTTATCTTAACAAACCTCAGCTTTTAACCGATCCGTTTTTGCAAGTCCCAACAGCAAACTCGGTGCGAGTTGTCTGGTTTACCGAGTTTCCTGGTACTCGCAATACTGTTGCTTACGGCGAAAATTTGAATCAAGTTGTGACGGCAAATACTACCAAGCTAAGCCGCACTCGCGAAGACAAAGACTCGCGCATTTCCGATGAAATGAAACAAAGCATCATTGACAGCAATCCAATTGTCCGCGACATCTGGCGCCACGAAGCAGAAGTCTCCAATTTAATGCCCGGTGCTCGCATTCCTTATCGAGTCACCAGCCAAAGGAAAGACGGCGCATCTGTCAGCAGCAAAGTTTTCACTCTTTCTCCGACACCAGCAGCAGGAATGCCGCTCAAAATTCTCCTCACTTCCGACCATCAATTGATGCCTATGACAGCAGCAAATCTCCAGAAAGTAGCCGAAACAATGGGGAGAGTTGACGCGGTTTTTATGGCAGGGGATTTAATTAATATACCCGATCGCGCTTCCGAATGGTTTGACGACTACCGAGGCCGCGCCTTCTTTCCCGCTCTGCAAGGTCGCGCATTTTCCGAACTGGACAAAAACGGCATCAAAACCGTTTACAGCGGCGGCGAACTGATCCAACACGCGCCTTTATTTCCCGCCATTGGCAATCACGAAATCATGGGCAGGTTTGCAACCAACAGCAAACTCGATGACCAATTTAACGATCCTTTTCCCCGCGCCGCTGCCGAGAAAATATACGCTCAACGTGCTGCCTCTTTGAATCCCAATAATGACCCTTCAGTGCGGGAAATATGGCTGAAAAACAATAGTTTTAATAGCGATACCTATGACGAAATTTTCAATTTACCTGGAGGCAAAAATTACTATGCTGTGACTTTTGGGGACGTGCGGTTAGTGACTTTGTACGTGGCGAATATCTGGCGGACTCCGAATTTAGATCCGCGTGCCAGAGGCAGGTATCGGGAACGAGACGCAGATTTTAATAATCCCGAAAAATGGGGATACGGACAGCATATTTTTGAGCCGATTGTCAAGGGCAGCGCTCAATATAATTGGCTGCAACAAGAGTTAAAGAGTTCGGAATTCCAGCAGGCAAAATATAAAATTGTGATGTTTCACTACCCGCCGCATTCTCTGGGTGACAATATTGTACCTGCTTATACCGATCCAGTGCAAATAGTCGATCGCGCTCTCGATGGCGAGATTAAAATGGTGCGTTACGAGTATCCGAAACAGCAAGATTATCTGATTCGGGATGTAGTGCCGCTACTAGAAACAGCGGGGGTGCAGTTGGTATTTTACGGACATTCGCACTTGTGGAATCGGTTTGTAAGTTCCAGCGGAATGCACTTTTTGGAGAGTTCTAATGTGGGCAACAGTTACGGTGCTTTTGTGGGGGAAAAGCGCCGATTTGTGCCGCCGGCATATCGGGAAGATTACAGCGCTATTGGAGACCCGAACGGATTGGAACCTGTGGTGCCGACTGTTGCGCCTTTGTTGGCAGAAGACGGGCGGCCGCTGCCATATATTGATAGTAATGATATTACGGCTTTTACTATTTTTGATACGGGGGAGGGTACGGTTAGCAGCTACTATTTTGATACGCGGAAACCGGAGTCGGAAGTGGTGAAGTTTGATGAGTTTAAGTGCGAAAGGTAAGGGCACGGTATTGCTGTGTCCCTAGAGATATCTGAGTGAACAGAGATGTTGCACTATTCTCAATTACCTGTTTAGCAACGGGCAAGATGCCCGTTCCACAAGAAAATTGAGTTTTGTGGAACAGGCATCTTGCCTGTTCTTGAAAATGGTGCAAGATGTAAAATTAAACTGAGATGTTGCACTATTCTTAATTACCTGTTTAGGAACGGGCATCTTGCCCGTTCCACAAGAAAGAAATTCATTCTTTGTGGAACAGGCATCTTGCCTGTTCTTAACAATGGTGCAAGATGTAAGATTAAACCTTTCTCAATTAGCTGTTTAGCAACGGGCAAGATGCCCGTTCCACCAAACTCAATTTTCTTGTGGAACAGGCATCTTGCCTGTTCTGAACAAAGGTGCAAGATGTAAGATTAAACCTTGTCTTTCGCAGGCGGAACCAAACCTGTTTTATTCAAACCCGCATCAATCTGCCTGAGCAATTTAAAATCGTCTTCGGGTAAGGAATTAACAGGCGAGTGTTTTTCCAGAAACGAGAATGCTTGCCGAAATTCACGC
The DNA here is from genome assembly GCF_036700405.1 of Microcoleus sp. T3_D1. NCBI lineage: Bacteria > Bacillati > Cyanobacteriota > Cyanophyceae > Oscillatoriales > Microcoleaceae > Microcoleus > Microcoleus sp. T3_D1. Next base: position 296,520 of record NZ_JAUBOV010000001.1, on the reverse strand, counting down.
GGCCGGGAGTCGATCGCACCATCGAAGTGACAAGGTACAATTTTTTCAAAGTCCCAACTCGCCACTTGATCCACCCAATCGAGAGTTTCCCTCGGCGCGCGGTTGAGAATCAAAGTCTGCAAAATCGGCGCGACAAACAACCGCCCCCCTCCCCGCAAAGCCTCAAAAGATCGCTCCCAATGTGTTTTCCACTTGAACGGATACAACCCGAAATAAGCTTTTCTAGAGCGTTCTGGCGCTTTGCGTGCGCTGGCAAATACCTCCGACCACGGCGGCACTTCCAGCACGCTAGGCGTAAAATACATGGCAAATAAGGCGATTCTCTGCCACCCTTTGCGCCGATTTTCGTGGGTGTCTGCCACCGTGTCCGAGGCGCTGTCTTTGGCGTGAAACAGCAGCGGGTACGAGTCGAGTTGGACGATCGCGGGCGGATTTTCGGGAATGGAAACTATGGAATCTGTTAACATCAGTGTGCGCGATCGTCTGTGAAATAACGCAACTTCAGCAAATCTGCCCAAACCGAGGTCGAGGGGGCCGAGAATTGCCCAGTCAAATTGATCGGCTAACGGCGTGTTGCTGCTGTCAAAGGGCAGTACAGAGGTGCGTTTCGCGGGCAAACCCAGCCAACTCAGCGGCAAATTCACCGGGAAACTCCACTGCTGCGGGGCGACAAACACCTGCGCTTCGGGAAAACACCTCGCAAAGGGGCCGACAAAAACTTTGTGCTCGATGCCCGAAACCGTTGTCAGCAGGATGTACTTAACCTCGCCGTGCTCTGCTACTAACTCTTTTACCAAGCGGATGCACTCAGGAGTCGGTGCAACGGGGGCGTATACGAGAAGGCCTTCGGGTTCTAGTTTAATTACCGTCATCCGAATCGGGACGACTACGTAGAAAATGCCTTGTAGTTGGTCAAAAGTCCAGATTGTATCCTTGACTATTTCCTTGCGGATGGTGCGCCGCTTGCTGTAGGGATAGAGGGGGACAACTGGCCAAAAGGCCCAAGAATAGTCCCTAGAATCAATCTCTTCTGATGTTGGTATGCCTTCGCCCTCTGCCACTGGTGCGACTCCTTGCCGATTTTTTTGTACGTGCGTGCGATCGAACTGTTTTTATCTTATTTCACTCCTGTTGCGCGGATTCGAGGAGTTGAAAAGGGGTTTCACCAGGCCTGGGTGCGAGAACTATTAAACTGATATCTTGCACCATTTTCAGCAACAGGCTGTCCGGCCTGTTCCACAAGAAAATTTATATTTTGTGGAACAGGCATCTTGCCTGTTCATAAAAGGCTAATTGATAATGGTGCAACATATGAGTTAAACCAACTGTTCCGGATCGATGCCTAACTCCCGCAACCGCGCCGCTAGTCTTTCCTCTCGCTGTTGAGATTCTGTGAGTTGCTGTTGAGATTCTGTCAGTTGCTGTTGAGCTTCAATTACTTGCTGTTGAGCTTCTATCAGTTGCCGTTCCGCCGCCGTCGCCCTTTCCCCCGGACTTAAAATCAACCCTCCTTGGGCCGTAAACCACCGCAACCACAACCGATTCATACTCTTATAAGTGCCTTGCCACCAACCTAAACTCAACTGCAATTCAGGAATAAATAACTGCCCATCAATTAATTCTGCCGGTTCATAGTGGCCTCCTACAAGATGAAAAGCTCGCAATTCATCCGTGTAGCGACTGAAAATAAAATAGTAAGGAATCCGCAAAATTTGTTCATAAACTTGCCACTTAGTCGGCGGTTCCCCAGCTTGCTGAACAGTCCGCCCTAAATCTTCATCTTCAGTGCCCGGCGATAGCAATTCCACCACCACAAACGGATTTACCCGTTCTTGCCACACTACATAACTCAAACGCATATCGCGCCCTTGATAAAGCCTTGGCACACCCACCGCAGCAAACCAATCCGGGCGTTTATGCCAGCGCGGTTGTGTTGCATCGTAATACAAATTTAGGTCGCTGGCTGTAAAGACTTGTTCCGCATCCCATCCCGGCGGCAAAAACGTGAATTCCAAGAGTTGCGGCTGATCTAAATGAAATGTATCTGGCAAACCGGGCTCCTTTGGGTCTTCGCTAGGTAAATCATACATTGTTGGCAAACTCTGCCGGGGGTCAAGAGGCGGTTCAGCTTGAGCAGGCGGGTAAGTCGGGAGTGTCATAATAAATTCTGAGGTTGCTTATCCTGATATGATTATAACCTTGTGAGAATGTCTTGCATTTCCAAAGAATTCCCATTAACTCTCAATCTCAAATCTCAAATCAAAACTCCAAAATCGATATGACTCAAAACTACCGCATCACTCTTTTACCAGGAGACGGCATCGGCCCTGAAATTATCGCTGTGGCGGTAGATGTCCTGAAACTTGTCGGTCAACAATTGGACATCGGCTTTGAATTTCAAGAAGCTTTAATGGGCGGCGCTGCTATTGATGCAACAGGCAATCCGCTGCCAGAAGAAACACTCTTAAAATGCCGCCACTGCGATGCAGTATTGTTAGCAGCAATTGGCGGTTACAAGTGGGATAATTTGCCCCGCGAACAGCGCCCGGAGACTGGATTATTAGGACTGCGCGCCGGATTGGGATTGTTTGCCAATTTGCGGCCTGCGACTATTTTACCGCAATTGGTTGATGCTTCTAGTTTGAAACGGGAAGTTGTCGAAGGCGTGGATATTATGGTCATCCGCGAACTCACAGGCGGCATTTATTTCGGCAAACCGAAAGGTATTTTTGAGACGGAAACAGGGGAAAAACGCGGCGTTAATACGATGGCTTACACCGAGTCGGAAATTGACAGAATCGGGCGAGTGGCTTTTGAGACGGCCAGGAAGCGGGGGAAAAGGCTGTGTTCCGTTGATAAAGCGAATGTTTTGGATGTTTCGCAACTGTGGCGCGATCGTATTATTGCCCTTTCTTCAGAATACCCTGATGTCGAACTTTCTCACCTCTATGTTGACAACGCAGCAATGCAGTTAATTCGCTGGCCGAAACAGTTCGATACTATTGTCACCGGCAATTTATTCGGCGACATTCTTTCCGATGCTGCGGCGATGCTAACTGGTAGCATTGGGATGCTGCCTTCTGCTAGTTTGGGAGCAAGCGGGCCGGGAGTTTTTGAACCCGTGCACGGTTCCGCACCAGACATCGCCGGACAAGATAAAGCAAATCCCATCGCCCAAGTTTTGAGTGCGGCAATGATGCTACGTTACGCCTTAAATCAGCCGGAAGCTGCTAATAAAATTGAGCAAGCAGTTGTCGAAGTTTTGGATCGAGGTTATCGCACTGGTGATATCATGTCGGAAGGCATGAAACTCGTCGGGTGTCGGGCAATGGGCGATGCTTTAATTGAAGTTCTGCAAGGTTGATCGAATGGCCTTGTAGGGGCGGGTTTTACCAATAATATTCGATGCACGCGCACAATCTCATAAACCCGCCCCCACACAACTAATAACCTTTGATTGAAGTTTTGTAAAGTCGATCGCATAGCGTGGTAGGGGCGGGTTTTACGAATAATATATAACGATTACCAACAATCTAGATAAACCCGCCCCCACCCCACCAATAATCCACATCAACCTGAAATTTGTATTGAATGTTAAGATGTAGGTGATGATTGTTTGTTGGGTTGGGCGGGTTTATGAGATTTTTTGTTTTAGGCAATTATGGTTGGTAAAACCCGCCCCTACAGGAATTGGGTTTTAATGTTCCGCAGTACATTGAGGGCGGGTTTATGAGATTATTTATTTTTGGCGATTATGGTTGGTAAAACCCGCCCCTACAGCAATTGGGGTTTAATGTTCCGCAGTACATTGAGGGCGGGTTTATAAGATTATTAATTTTTGGCGATTATGGTTGGTAAAACCCGCCCCTACAGGAATTGGGGTTTAATGTTCGGCTGTCAAAAGCTTGAATTGCTCGGTATCAATGCGACTTGCTCGATACAAAACTTCAGCAATTTCCGAAAGCGCTAACACAGAATGGGCGCGATAACCGTTGGCCTGCATCTTATCTTTGACTCCCTGTTCGTGGTCGATTAATACCACAATATCTTCCACATTCAAGCCAGCCGATTTTAACTTAGCCGCGCCTTCCATCACGCTTTTGCCACTAATCAAAATGTCATCGACTACGACAATCGTTTCTCCTGCCTGAAAATGCCCCTCAATTAACTTACCTGCACCGTAAGTTTTCACCTCCTTGCGCGGGAAAATCATCGGGCGTTCCATCCGCAATGCTAAACCGGTTGCTGTGGGTAAAGAACCGTAGGGAATTCCCGCAATGCGATCGAATTTTAAATCCTTGAGAATGTCTGCATAAGCGCTGACAATTTGATGGAAGATTTGGGGAATTGAGATAATTTTCCGCAAGTCGATGTAATATGGAAATACGGCTCCCGATGCTTGTACGTGGTCGCCAAAAACTACGCAGCCGATGTCATAAAGTTGCAAGATTAAATCCCGGTGAGGTTCCGGTTGCAAAAAGCAAACATCGGGCAGCCACAATTCGCAAGTGGGACTACCTTCGATCGCCCGCAGCCTCAGTTTATTAATACTATCCCGCAAGTTCTCAATTTTTTGGCGCGGCTCTTTCTCCGCTAATAAACTTGGGGGGACTGGCAGCAATAAATCTTCACCATTCTTGCTTAAACCGGCCGCCAGCAGTTGTGCGAGGTCGTTTTCTTCTGTGAGGTCATTTTCTTCGGCGATGTCTCCTTCGACTAAAATTAGGCGTTCAGGAGCCTCTTTGCGGATGCGGGCTAACATATCCGGCATTACTCCTACTTCTAAACCGAGTTTTTCGGGAGTTCCCCAAGTTTGAGAGAGTCGGACTAATTGCAAGTACAAAGGGTTGTCTGGCGTCGGGTATTCTTGCACATCCGCCGCTGACGGGTTGGCGGTGCCACAGAGGACAAAAACAGTTTTTCCAGCGTATAACAAAAAAGGCGCTACTTGGTCGAATCCGGGATAGGGACTTAAAGTAATAGCGTCAACTCGCCAGTCTTGAAATACAATTTTGGCAAACACTGTGCTGGTATTTAAATCGCAGTGTTTGGCATCTAAAATTACTGGCAGGTGAGGGGGAATAATTGTTAAAATTTCTTGCAGCAATGCCCAACCGGGAATACCGAGAGATTGGTAAAAACCGAGGGTGATTTTGCAGGCACAGATTAAATCGGCTGTTTGGTCGATCGCACTTTTTAGCTTTGACAACAAATCAGTTACAAAAGTTTGAGTCTCTTCCCCAGTCATGGAAACCTGCGGGGGCAAGGTTTCCGGGTCGGGGTCGAGGGCTAAATAGAGCAAACTTTGATTGGTTTCAACAGCCGCTAACAGTTTATCGAAAAAGTTGGTTCGATCGCTCATAGTGTGTTATGGAGGTAAGGGGAATTTAAAAAATTGCAGGTCAAAGTGGGATTGGTGTTGTGCCGGAAGAAACCGATCCCCGTTGAAATTGAAATTAAGAATCTTTTAAAATTGTAGAATGTAAAGAGCAGGAAATCTGTAACTTTGGGAGCAGTTTCATGGGGAATGATTTTCGGGTTAGCTACACCAGTGATTGCACCTAAGCCGCAGCAAGTCAATTAGTTGTGGTAAACTAACCAGTGTCCGGGCGGCGATTTTATCGGCATTTCCCTGCGGCAGGCGAGTTTAGCAAATGCCAATTTCCAAGGGGCAAATTTGAGCGGGGCTGCTTGGCGGCAAGCTAATTTACAAGCCGCTAATTTGACTCAAGCTAATTTAACCAGAGCCCGTTTGAGGGGTCTAATCTAAAAAATCCTACCGTTGGAGGTATTATTTTGGTTGACCGAGAATTTCTTGATGGTACAAGCCCCCGCATTTATCCGTGGAATCAATCGAAAATCCTCAAGCCCCGGCATTTATCCGTGGGGTCGCCTCTAAAATCTAAAATCTAAAATCTAAAATCTAAAATCGATTGACGGTAGTATTAAATAGAAACAGAATCTAAAGCAATGCCCGCCTTATATTAGGGATAGTAATAAATGATCGGTACGATCGACTTTACGATTTGGGACGAGTTGCTGCAACGCTACGTTGACGATTTCGGCCGCGTCAATTATCGGGGCTGGAAAGCTGAGGGGGCGGATGTTTTGAGGGCGTGGCTGGAAAGTTTGGCCGATGTGGATTTGGCGGATGGTACTGATGCGGATGCGCGGCTGGCGTTGTGGCTGAATGCGTACAATGCGATCGCAATTTCTCAAGTTCTGGAAGTATATCCGATCGCGTCGATCCGTCCCAAAGTTTTGGGAATTCCCAACTGGCTGAGTTTTTTGGATTTTTTCACTCGTTCAAATACGATTATTGGCGGCAAAAAGTACAGTCTCAATCAAATCGAACACGCAATTTTGCGGCCGGAATTTGCGGAACCGCGCATCCATTTTGCATTAGTTTGCGCTTCAGTCGGGTGCCCGCTGCTGCGCCGGGGGGCTTATTTCCCCGAGTCGGTACGGACTCAACTAGAAGCGGATGCCAGCCGTTTTATTCACAATCCTGATAAGGTGCGATATGATGCCGAGAAAAAGACGCTTTATTTGAGCAAGATTTTTAAGTGGTACGGCGAGGATTTTGTGAAGGCGGCGGGTTCGGTGGCTGACTATGTGGGCGGTTATTTGGGGCCGGAGGTGGCTGTGGGTGATGGATGGGCGATCGTTTTTTTGCCTTACGACTGGAATTTAAATCGGGTTGATGGATAAAATTTGCGCCTAGGGGTAGGTGTTTTTTTTGTGGGGTGGTTTTTTTTCGGTTGTATCGCTTGTTCTGTAAGGATTTGAGCCACTTTTGGAAAAAATAGGTTCCCAAAAACGCTGTAATGCTTGCTGTGATGGGTTTTGAGTGCTGTTGAAAAACTTGCCTATTGACAGGTCGATCTTGAAATGGTACTTTTAATATGTACAGACGCAAACGAACCTTGAAAACTAAATACAGTAACAGTTTCAGAAACCAACTGTTGCAATCAACCTAAATCCCTATCAGGGATTGAAACAGTCCAGCGATAGCCGTCAAAAGTCCGCCCAACTGAGTGTTGCAATCAACCTAAATCCCTATCAGGGATTGAAACAGATGCCATCAGTTCAGTCAAGGTGAGGCAGTTGCAATGTTGCAATCAACCTAAATCCCTATCAGGGATTGAAACTACCTGAAAGCGAACTTGAAACTGAAACTAATGAGTTGCAATCAACCTAAATCCCTATCAGGGATTGAAACATTTTGACACGGATATTTCGGTCAGCCATGACCAACTCGTTGCAATCAACCTAAATCCCTATCAGGGATTGAAACATAAACAAGTTACAGTTAGGAGTAACTTGGGCCAGTTGCAATCAACCTAAATCCCTATCAGGGATTGAAACGATCGAAAGTTTATTAGCTTTGTTTGCCTCCTCGTTGCAATCAACCTAAATCCCTATCAGGGATTGAAACCAACGGTTTGAGGTACGAGATGGCGTACCTCGCCTAAGTTGCAATCAACCTAAATCCCTATCAGGGATTGAAACAGCCATTGGAGCAAGTTGTCGGTTTAAAACTTAGTTGCAATCAACCTAAATCCCTATCAGGGATTGAAACTAGACTTGGAATTTACCACAAAGAAGTTTGTTGGTTGCAATCAACCTAAATCCCTATCAGGGATTGAAACTTTTGACTCTGTAGCTATCATATAGGCTACCCGCTGTTGCAATCAACCTAAATCCCTATCAGGGATTGAAACAAGCCTTTTCTCTTCTTTTGCATACTCTACTCTTGTTGCAATCAACCTAAATCCCTATCAGGGATTGAAACATTCACCACACGCAACATTATGACTATGTGCATTCGTTGCAATCAACCTAAATCCCTATCAGGGATTGAAACAACCCTGACGGCAGCAAAAGCAAGACTTCGATAAGTTGCAATCAACCTAAATCCCTATCAGGGATTGAAACATGCCCTATCCGACGATTGAAGAATACCCATATTTGTTGCAATCAACCTAAATCCCTATCAGGGATTGAAACTGAATAAATTGTTCAAATAGGGTGTTGACAACTATAAGTTGCAATCAACCTAAATCCCTATCAGGGATTGAAACGCAAAATAGCCAGCAATTGCACCCGCTGCAAGGTTGCAATCAACCTAAATCCCTATCAGGGATTGAAACCCACTACTTGAACAGTTAGAACTGGGCGGTACAAGTTGCAATCAACCTAAATCCCTATCAGGGATTGAAACGCCGAAATCCGGCAGGCCTGCACACTCCGACTCCGGTTGCAATCAACCTAAATCCCTATCAGGGATTGAAACTGACCTAATGCCGCAAAAGCTCTACGAGAAATTGTTGCAATCAACCTAAATCCCTATCAGGGATTGAAATATGATATTTTAGTGTTTAACCCAAACATTTTGAGAATCCGATTTTATGGCTCTAATCAAATGTTCAGAGTGTGACGGTAAGGTTGCCTCAACTGCTACTAACTGCCCTCACTGCGGTGCCCCTGTTGGTGGTAAGCGCGCTACTCAAATCGAGGGTGCTAATGCTTTGATTTTGCTCGGTTCGTGCGTTGTGGGTTTGTTTTTAGGTGTTTTTCTGTCTCGGTTTGCCAGTGAAGACCAAATCAACTTGCGGGTAGCCTTGGGCTTTGCCGGCTTGATAGCTCCCCCTGCCGCCGCGCTGGTGTGGTCGTCGCGACGGCAAAAGTAAGATTTATGCCGATCGCCGTTGCAATCAACCTAAATCCCTATCGGGGATTGAAACTTTCGGAAGTATTCAGGAGAGGAGGAGACAGGAGGAAAGAGGGTATTCTTCTCCTGACTCCTGACTCCTGACTCCTTCTTCGCCGCAATCAACCTAAATCCCTATCAGGGATTGAAACATGGCCTCAATCAGGTTGAGGGTGGAGATTTTCACTAATCGGTAGGTGGTTAGATGAATGCTAACCAATTAGCTATCGATCCGCCCTTAAACCTCTCCACTCAAAATCTGTTGAACCGTCAAACTTAGCTGTGGAAACATCGGAGATACGATCGCCTCTCCATCCCGAAATACCCCAACCTCAACATATTGCCCATTCTCAAGCCGCAAAACCGTCACAACTTGTTCAATTGGATCGATAACCCAATACTCTGCGATGCCCCGCGCTGCGTACTGAGCTCGTTTGCGCTCGTAATCCCGATCCCTGCCCACTCTACCCGGACTCACTACCTCCACAACAAACCGAGGAGGCAGCATATCGAAAGTGATAGTTAGCCTGGTTGCTGTCAGCGGAATGTGTTCAGGTTCCAGAATTATCAAATCGGGGTAGCGGTTGGCCGCATCTCCCGATCGCAAAACGGCAACTTGAACCTCGCAATTATGCGTTTTAATCAGCCTGAGTGGCACTAGCCCGCTGCTAGCAAAATAGAAAAATAGATAGTTAGCAATGAAATTATTAGGTTCAGATTCTGGTGGCAAAGCTATTAACTCCCCATCAATTAACTCATAGCGTTGACCCGTATCATTTGAGTAATTAAGGTACTCGTCAAAAGTTAATTTTTTAGATTGAGCTTGTACCATAATTTTACATTCCTTTATTTATTCGTTTCTTTCTGCTGGGAGTTTGTTTATATATAGCAATCCTAAATGATTTGCGTAATTATTGTAGGGGCAATCCCCCCGTGGTTGCCCCGATAGATAGGGGGTAGGCACGGGGGCACTACCCCTACAAATTTATCTGAATGATTTAGGATTGCTATAGAAACGGTTTCAACAGCGGAAGGATATCAATCAAATCTGCTGTGCAAGTTCAGCAGGTGTCCCAGCCTCCATCGACAATCGACTCACAAGTGACATATTAAAAACTATCACAGTTCAAATCCTCTGGAATATTAAAAATGATTTCAGATAAATTTCGGCGCGAGTTGCGAGATCAAGCCAAACTCTGGCAAGCAGAAGGACTCATCGACACTTCATTCTACCAACAACTTTCGGAACGCTACCAATTCAACACACTGGAAACCGCCTCCCGAAACCGATTCCTCAGCATTCTGATGAGTCTCGGCGGCATTCTCCTCGGTATAGGAGTCATCACCTTTGTAGCCGCAAACTGGCAAGTTTGGTCGCGCGAAGTGAGAGTTGCACTGCTGCTAAGTCTTTTCGTAGCAGTCAATGCAGCAGGTTTCTATCTGTGGCGAATTCCCCCATCCCGAAGCCAAAACTCCCCTCCCAATCTGCCCGCAACAAAAGGGCGAAACAAACTCCTAGGTGAAGGATTGTTGCTATTAGGAGCTCTGATTTTAGGAGCAAATATGGCATTGATGGCGCAAATGTTCCACATTGGCGGTTCTTCCTACGGACTTTACCTTGCTTGGGGAATCGGCGTGCTCGGAATGGCTTACAGTTTGCGGTTGACTTCCTTGGGCGTTTTGTCCGCACTTTTAATCGGTTTGGGCTATTGGCTTGCCGTGTTAGATTGGTCTTCCAAAGTCGAGTTTTCTTGGCTGGAAGTTTTGGTGCGGCAAATGCCGATCGCAGCCAGTATAATGTTTGTGCCGCTGGCTTATTGGTGTCGATCGCGTGCTATTTTTGCCATAGGTGCGATCGCGATAATTTTCTCCCTACAAGTTTCTATCGTCCAAGGGTTAAATCCAACCTGGGCTGCTGCAATTTTTTGTGCTTTACCGCCCGCTTTGCTGTGGGGATACGACGATGCAATCTGGCCGAAGGTACGCAGCAGGCTGTTTCAACCTACCGCCCGCAGTTTAGCACTGCTGTTTCTCGCCAGTTTGTTTTATGTTCTTTCTTTCCACTGGTTGTGGCAAGATTCGCCGAATCCTGGCCAAACGGAGCCCGATTGGGTTTTGCTGGCAAATATGGCTGTTTTGGGCGGTTTCACAGTGTTTGAGTGGCTGCGTTTGGGACGTTTGGAACTCCGGCGGCCCCAACAAAAAGCAGTGGATTTGACTACAAGTGCGATCGGCATTTTAATCCTCACCAGCGCCTTAATACCGCTTATTCACCTCAATTTTACTCCCCTTCCTCAATTAGCGACTTTTCTGTTCAATGTTTCCTTATTTTTGCTCGCTGTCGGCTTAATCCGAGAAGGTTTAGCTTTAGGCAACCGCCGGACTTTTTGGGGAGGCATGGTATTAATCACCCTGCAAATTATCAGCAGAGTCTTTGAATATAACACAGGATTGTTGCTCAAATCATTTGTATTTGTTTTGTGCGGAATTGGCGTAATTGCTGCGGGTTTGTGGTTCGAGCGCCACTTCGCAAAAATACCCGCTGAATAGGAGCATTCTACTATAGTGCGATCGTCCCCCTTGCACTGCACTCGGAAGATGATTATCCCGATTCAAAGCTCAACGATATTATTCTGCGAACCAATTCCCAATTCCCAATATGAACACCGAAAATCCAGATTTAACACATCCAAGTTCCGAAATAGCAGATACCAGCCCTAATCCCCCATCATTCACCCTTCCCCCCGCTGCGAAACGCCTCCCCGCGTGGCGGCTGTGGGTTCCTTTGCTGCTGCAAATCGGACTAATTGCCGCCGTACCCGCCACCGCCGTTTACACTTTTATTACTGGCAAAACAGTTGTCCTGCAAACAGCACCAGTAGACCCTTACGACTTTTTGCGCGGATATTACCAAGTTTTGAGCTATGATATTTCCGATCGCACAAATCTGCAAAAACTCCCCGGCTGGAAAGATTTACCGGGCGAAGAAATATATTGCCCGCCCGGAGTTGCTTGTCCACAAAATACGCACAGTGTCAAGCCAAAAACCAGTTTTTATGTAATCTTAGAAGCGCCAAAAGCGGCGACTAATCCCGGCCGCCCCCAAGCTTGGAAACCCGTCCGCGTCAGTCTCAAAAATCCCGTTAATTTGCCCGCCAATCAAATCGCAATTAAGGGCAAATATAACGGTTGGCAGATGGAATACGGCTTAGAAACTTATTATATGCCAGAGGATGAAAGGGAAAAAGTCAATCAGGACATTAGCGAAGCTCAAAGGAACCAGCGACAATCTTTTTTGGTAGAAGTAAAGGTTGACAAAACAGGCCATGCTGTGCCTGTGAGTTTGTGGGTGCGCGATCGCAATTATCGATTTTAGCTGATATCTCGCACCATTGTCAGCAACAGGCAAGATGCCTGTTCCACAAAATATAAATTTTCTTGTGGAACAGGCATCTTGCCTGTTCCTAAACAAGTAATTGAGAACGGTGCAACATATCAGTTTTAGCCAATTTAGCCAAAAGGTCGATCGACTTGTTGCAATTTTTCAGCAAGATTCATCGCGGATGAGAAGGCAAAATGCTGATGAATAATGTCACCCAGACGCTGAGGATACAGTCGCACTAACAGTGCGATAAACTCATTTCTCAAGAACAGGCCTCTTGCCTGTTCCACAGAGAGTAAATTTTGTGGGCTGGGCATCTTGCCCGCCCTTGAAAAGCTTACTAACAAGGGTGCAAGATGTGAGTTGGTATCGGAATTACTCATCTCTCTTCTCTTCCTCTGCGCTCTCTGCGGCCTCTGCGGTTAAATAATTCAAAATATATAATTGATCGTCTAGTTGCCAACAAGCTGTTTTTCACTTATTTATGAACAGGCAAGATGCCTGTTCCACAAGAAAATTCACTCTTTGTGGAACAGGCATCTTGCCTGTTGCTGACAATGGTGCAACATCTCAGGTTTAACTATTTTTTTACTCGGATCGAATAAGCTGGGATTTTTTGGTAGCTCTACCCAATTGAGTAGATCCACATATAATACATGATACTAGAGCGATCGCCATCCCACGCTCTACTCTAGATAAACATCTTTTCGCCACTTTGACAGGAGCATCAAAATGAACAGCAACGGACTGCCACAAAAGCAAGGTCTGTACGATCCGCAGTTCGAGCACGACGCTTGCGGAGTCGGATTCATCGTACAGATGAAGGGTAACAAATCCCACGAAATTGTCGAGCAGGCACTGACAATCCTATTGAACCTCGACCACCGAGGCGCGTGCGGCTGCGAACCCAACACCGGAGACGGGGCGGGGATTTTGATGCAGGTACCCCACAAGTTTCTCAAAAAAGTAACGGCGGGCCTAAACATCGAACTTCCCGAAGCCGGCGAGTACGGCGTTGGCGCGATTTACTCGTCGCCAAATCAAACTGAACGCGAAAACGGCAAACGCATTTTTGAGGAAATCGCCGCCGAAGAAGGCCAGGAAGTTCTGGGCTGGCGCGATGTTCCCACCGATAACTCGTCCCTGGGCGACACCGCCAAATCTAGCGAACCCTTCATGCAGCAAGTGTTCCTCCGGCGCGCCGCAGGTATTGACGAGGCGGCTTTCGAGCGGAAACTGTACGTCATCCGCAAACGGGCTCACAACGCCATCCGCAGAACTAACACAGACCCCTACTGGTACAATTCCACTCTCTCGTGCCGGACGATCGTCTACAAGGGTATGTTAATGCCGGTGCAAGTGGGAGATTACTATCCCGACCTGCACGACCCCGACATGGAAAGCGCTCTAGCCCTGGTTCACTCGCGCTTCAGCACGAATACTTTTCCGAGTTGGGAACGATCGCACCCTTACCGCTACATCGCCCACAACGGCGAAATTAACACGATGCGCGGCAACATTAACTGGATGCACGCGCGGCAATCGCTGTTCGAGTCGGAACTATTCGGCGATGACTTAAAGAAAATCCCCAATTTAATCAATATCGAAGGCAGCGACTCGACGATTTTTGACAATGCTTTGGAATTGCTGAATTTGGCTGGGCGTTCTTTGCCGCACGCCGTAATGATGATGATTCCCGAACCTTGGACAGCCCACGAGTCCATGAGTGACGAGAAAAAGGCTTTCTACGAATACCATTCTTGCTTGATGGAACCTTGGGACGGCCCAGCTTCGATCGCATTTACCGATGGTACATCGATCGGGGCCGTGCTCGATCGCAACGGTTTGCGCCCTTCCCGCTACTGCGTTACCAAAGACGACTTGGTAATTATGGCATCGGAAGCGGGAGTTTTGCCGATCGCCCCAGAACGAATTGTATCAAAAGGTCGCTTGCAACCGGGGCGGATGTTCCTAGTAAATACCGAGGAAGGCCGCATCGTTTCTGACGAGGAAATTAAAACCAAAATCGCCACAGAACACCCGTACCGCGAGTGGATCGACCAGCACATGGTCGAAATCGCCAAACTGAAAGATGCGCCGGCATTGCCAGAATCGCATCCCGAAACATTATTGCAGCGGCAAATGGCCTTTGGCTACACCTTTGAAGAACTGCGGTTGCTGTTAGCGCCGATGGCGAAAGATGGCGTGGAAGCTGTCGGTGCGATGGGTGCCGATACGCCGCTGGCGGTGCTTTCCAACCGGCCAAAACTGCTTTATGAATACTTCCAGCAGTTGTTTGCTCAAGTTACCAATCCGCCAATTGATTCTATCCGCGAAGAAATTGTAACTTCTGCCGAAACTACGATCGGCGCTGAACGCAATTTGCTCAAACCAGAACCCGAAAGCTGTCATTTGATTGAACTGAAAACGCCAATTCTCAGCAATGAAGAATTAGCTAAGCTCCAACACGTAAATGAGGGCAATTTCAAGTCCGTCACCGTGCCGATTTTGTTTGACCCCAAAAGCGGGGTAAAAGGTCTTGAACAAGCCTTAGAAGACGTTTTTGCGGCAGCAGACAGCGCGATCGCCTCCGGGGTGAATATCATCATTTTGAGCGATCGGGGTATCAATTCCGACAAAGCTGCAATTCCGGCGCTGCTGGCAGTTGCGGGCCTGCACCACCACTTGATCCGTAAAGGTACGCGCACGCGGGCGGGACTCGTGCTCGAATCCGGCGAACCGCGCGAAGTGCATCACTTTGCGACACTTATTGGATATGGTTGCGGCGCGATTAATCCGTATTTGGCCTTTGAGACGATCGCCGATTCGATCCGCGAAGGATTGCTGCTAAATGTCGAGTACAAAACAGCTTGCAAAAACTACGTCAAAGCCGCAACTAAAGGTGTGACGAAAGTTGCCTCGAAAATTGGGATTTCCACAATTCAAAGTTATCGCGGCGCGCAGATTTTTGAGGCGATCGGCTTAAACAAATCCGTAGTCGATAAATACTTTGCTTGGACGGCATCGCGGATTGAAGGCGTAGACCTCGAAGTCATCGCCCGAGAAGCTATTTTGCGCCATACTCACGCATTCCCAGACCGCCCAGCCAGCGGACATACTCTCGATGTTGGCGGCGAATATCAGTGGCGGAAAGAAGGCGAGGCGCATTTGTTTAGCCCGCAGACAATTCACGCGCTGCAAAAGTCGGTGCGCGAGGGCAGTTATACGCTTTTCAAACAGTATTCTGGGCTGGTAAACGAACAAAACCAGCAGCATTTTACCTTGCGCGGTTTGTTGCAATTCAAACAGCGGGAATCGATACCCATTGAGGAAGTTGAGCCGATCGAATCTATTCTCAAACGCTTTAAAACTGGGGCGATGAGTTATGGTTCGATTTCTAAAGAAGCGCACGAATCGCTAGCAGTAGCGATGAACCGCATTGGTGGCAAATCGAACACCGGTGAAGGTGGCGAAGATCCCGATCGCTACACTTGGACGAACGATCGCGGCGACTCGAAAAACAGCGCGATCAAACAAGTTGCTTCCGGGCGTTTCGGCGTTACCAGCTTGTACCTTTCCCAAGCGCGGGAACTGCAAATCAAGATGGCGCAAGGCGCGAAACCCGGTGAAGGCGGACAGTTGCCAGGTAAAAAAGTATACCCGTGGATTGCCAAGGTACGGAACTCGACTCCGGGTGTGGGTTTGATTTCGCCTCCTCCTCACCACGACATTTATTCGATCGAAGATTTGGCCGAATTGATTCACGACTTGAAAAATTCCAACCGGGAAGCGCGGATTAGCGTCAAACTCGTGTCGGAAGTTGGAGTCGGGACGATCGCGGCGGGTGTTGCGAAAGCCCACGCCGATGTCGTGTTGATTTCCGGCTACGACGGCGGTACCGGCGCTTCGCCGCAAACTTCGATCAAACACGCCGGATTACCTTGGGAATTGGGACTGGCGGAAACTCATCAGACTTTGGTTCTCAACAATCTCCGCAGCCGGATTGTCGTGGAAACTGACGGTCAAATGAAAACCGGCCGCGATGTAGTAATTGCTGCCTTGCTTGGCGCTGAGGAATTCGGTTTTGCGACCGCGCCGCTGGTGACATTGGGCTGCATCATGATGCGCGTTTGCCACCTGAACACTTGCCCGGTGGGCGTAGCGACCCAAGACCCGCTGCTGCGGAAAAACTTTACCGGCGACCCCGAGCACACGGTAAACTTTATGACTTTCATCGCGCAGGAAGTCCGGGAAATTATGGCGCAGTTGGGCTTCCGCACGCTGAATGAAATGGTTGGCCGCACTGATGTTTTGGAACCTCAGCAAGCGGTGGAACACTGGAAGGCTAAGGGTTTGGATTTCTCGAAAATCCTTTATCAGCCGGAGGTTGGGGCGGATGTCGGGCGCTATTGTCAGATGGCGCAGGATCATGGTTTGGAAAAGTCTCTCGACATGAGTGTACTGCTGGATTTGTGCAAAGGTGCGATCGAAAACGGTGAAAAAGTCCACGCCAAGCTACCGATTACCAATGTCAACCGCGTTGTCGGCACAATTCTCGGCAACGAAATCACCAAACGCCACTGGGAAGGTTTGCCGGATGACACGGTGCACCTGCACTTCCAAGGCAGCGCTGGACAAAGCTTTGGGGCTTTTGTGCCCAAGGGAGTCACCCTGGAGCTCGAAGGCGAAGCTAACGACTATTTGGGCAAGGGGCTCAGCGGCGGCAAAATCATCCTGTATCCGTCGCCAGCTTCTACCTTTGTCGCGGAAGAAAACGTGATTGTCGGTAACGTAGTGCTTTACGGCGCGACATCCGGCGAGGTTTTCATCCGAGGGATGGCGGGCGAACGTTTTGGGGTGCGTAACTCCGGCGTTAATGCAGTAGTTGAAGGTGTGGGCGATCACGGTTGCGAGTACATGACTGGCGGCAAAGTTGTAGTTTTGGGTGAAACCGGGCGCAATTTTGCAGCGGGTATGAGTGGCGGTGTTGCTTACATTTTGGATGAAGCGGGGGATTTTGCTACTCGCTGCAATATGTCGATGGTGGATTTGGAAAAATTGGAGGATGTTGAGGAAATTAGCGATTTGCGGCAGTTAATTCAGACTCACTTTGATTTGACTGGAAGTGCGAAGGCATCGAAGGTTCTGGCAAATTGGGACTCGATGGTGCCGGTGTTTGTGAAGGTGATGCCGAGGGATTATAAGCGGGTGTTGCAGGCTATTGAAAGGGCGATCGCATCGGGTTTAAGCGGTGATGATGCGCTGACGGCTGCATTTGAAGAAAATGCTCGCGATGTCGCTCGGATTGGCGGTAGCTAGGGTTCTGCGGTAGAATTCTACTCATGTAGCAAGGGTCTTTCTTGTTTGTAGCGAAGTCTAGATCCCCCCTAACCCCCCTTAATAAGGGGGGGACAAGAAATCTTCTCAAAGTCCCTCTTCTTAAGGGGGATTTAGGGGGATCTAGAAGGGGACAAGAGCGTTCTTTCAAAGTCCCCCTTCTTAAGGGGGATTTAGGGGGATCTAGACTTTGCCTAAAAGCGACATTTATTGTGAATTTCAGTCTTAAGTTGTCACCAATTGGCTCTGTTTGGGAACGAGTAACGAGCATGAAAGTAGGTAAACTATGAGTGCAGCAATATTAAGGACAAAACAGTACGTTGAAGAAAAAGATGGTTGCTACCGCATCCTTGGGAAGCGCGTTTCTTTAGATTCAATTGTCTATGCTTTCCTGGCCGGACAATCCCCAGAAAGTATCGTTCAATCATTCCCTGTGCTGACGCTAGAAGAAGTTTATGGTGGGATTTCTTTTTATCTTGCTAACCGCACAGCCATTGATGCTTATTTATTCGAGGGAGAACAACTATTTGAAACCTTGAGACAGCAAGCAAGGGAAAATAACTCGTTACTTTATCAAAAACTATATAGCGATCGCACCAGCCAGTTATGAAGATTCGCTTTCAAGCAGATGCAGATTTAAACCAAGCGATTGTGACGGGTATTGTGAGACGCGAACCCACTCTTGATTTTCAAACATCAAACGTATCAAATTTAATTGGTTTGACTGATTTGGAAGTATTGAATTTTGTAGCCCAAGACGGTAGAGTTCTCGTTTCTCACGACAAAAGAACCATGCCAAGATACTTTGCTGAATTTACTGCCACTCAAACCAGTTCAGGAGTGATTATTGTGTTACAAAGTTTCCCAATAGGCGAAGCAATAAACCATCTAATCAAGATATGGCAAACATCTGAAGCCGAAGACTGGCTTAATCGTATTGCATATTTACCTCTATAAAGTCTGCTAGGTCGCCGTTGATAAATTGCAGGTACAATTTAAGTAGTTTAATCATCCTCACCGAGATTTTGGTGACAAACCTGGTTTCTGAACCCCCATGCGCTCGCCTAAAATTATTAGATGATTAAGCAAAAATGAAGATTGTTGAACAGACTCAAACCCGTTTGCAACTAGAGGCTAAACCATTCACTGCTTGGTTTTTTGCATCGGCACAATTGATTGCTGGTCTTGCTTTTGCTTATGCCTATATAAGCACTATGCCTAACAACAGCAACCAAGCAGCCCTAGCATCAATAGTTTTCCTCGGATTTAGTGTATTGACTTTTCTAAGAAGTAGTATCGCTTCTATTACATTTGATCGGACAGTCAATCAACTTTTGTTAGTTCGACGAGGTATTTTCTGGAGTAATCGACAATAATTTCCGATTTCAGAAATTTCAACGGTTAGCTTAGTAGGTGCGGGTGGACTAAATAGGGATAAATTTTGGGACATTGTAGTTAGTCTCAGGCAAGGAAGAAATACGATTTTCTTGGCAGATTCAAGTACAGATAAAGATAATTTGATAAGGATAACAGAAGCTATTAATTTATTTTTGAATAGCTAAAACATGAGATATCATTTAGCTGTACAATGCTCAAACTCGTTTGTTACCTCTGTGGTTGAAACCGCTCATACTTTTAGCTCTAAATTTATGAACTTATTTCCAAAGAGATTGCCTTTTCGTAATTGGAGCGATAACTTCTTTTTCACCGAAGAGCATGATTCCATAAAAGTTTAGCTCGCCGTAAGCAACTGCCTGCGTTTTTTCCAATTGCTCCTTGTACGTATCTCCTGTCATGGTTTCTAGAAAATCCACGAAATGAAGATTGTGTTCGCGCACTTTGTCACGAATTTTGCGAATTTCGTTTGAAGTTCCACGCAGAACGATGAGAGACAAAGCAGATATGCTGCTATGGACAATCTCATTTCGATCGGGGAAGTCAATAAAGCTCATCTTTTCTCTAATCTCTTCGCTTGCTGAAGCTACTAAACCAGCCCCCATATGGGCAACAGCATTCATTGCAGTGCCTGGTTCCAGCGTCTTGTTTAAAACAGCAACTATTTTGTACTTAGCGGCATTATGTTCTACTGACATCGCTTTCAAACCAACCTTTGGGTACTTAACGACTTAAACCTAACTCAGAAATTCTACCACGCTACCTGGAAGTTATTTGCGATTTAATTGAGCGCGAGCGCAACCATCGACAACCGATCGCAATTGAACTCACCCCCGAATTGCTGTCAACCCACCCGTGCGATATAATGTTGTTACTAGATTGTAAAATAGCAATCAAAAAAAAGGGATAATTATGACCGTCGAACAAGCCATTTTGGAAAATGTGAAGGTCTTATCGCCAGACCAACAACAAGAAGTCTTAGCTTTCATCAAATTCTTGCAGTCCGATAAATGGGAAGATATCTATAAAGGACGCTTCAAAGAACTGCAACAAAAACTTCGTCAAAACACTGATATCGATCCCGATGATGACCCCACTGAAACTGTCATCGAAGGGATTCAGCAAGGCTTTCATGAAGCAATTACCGGACAAACTCTCCCTTTGTCTCAACTGTGGGACGGAATCGATGACAACTGATCCAAATTGAAGTCACCCCCCGATTTCAACGAGATTTACGAACTTTAGCCAAACGCTATCGCAACATTCGCAACGACATTCAGCCTGTAATCGAACAACTTCAAGCGGGGGAACTTCCGGGTTCGCGCATTCCGGGAATGGAGTACGAAATTTTCAAAGTCAGAATTAAAAACAGCGACATTCAAAAAGGCAAAAGCGCTGGCTACCGTGCTATTTATTACCTCAAAACTAGCGATTCGATCGTTTTGGTGACTATCTATTCTAAATCAGACCTATCAGACATCGCCGCCGAAACAGTTCGAGAAATTCTAGGCCAATACGAGCAAAAATTTCCCGAATCAGAAGAATTATGAACTATCAACTTTATTCAGATGTCATTTTACTGTGCAACCTTCCAGAAGAAGGACTTTATGCCGGCGATATCGGTACGGTTGTAGAACAGCATCACGTTGAAGGACTAGAAACAGGTTATAGCGTTGAGTTTTTCGATCTGTTGGGAAACACTGTAGCAGTTGCGACACTACCTGGAAGTTATTTGCGATCGCCCACAAGTGCAGACAGACCTACAGTTAGACTGGTTAATAGTTTTGCTGCGTAAGTAGAGGAAATAGTACAATCGCGATGATGACCCCAAGTCGAGGAAGGCGATCGTCTAAAAATAGTGGCGATCGACTCAAATTGTCCCAACTGAGAGTAAAATTGAACATCTACTTTCCATAGAGCAACGTCGCTTTGAGCCAGATTCAAATCTTAAACTTACAAAGCCTTAGCCAGGGACTCCCTGCGATTACACCTGCCTTTGGAGCCGCGATCGCAGAAGCAGGTGCGATTTGTCTAACCGATGAAGCTCACCAACCAGGAGTAACACTTAAAGTTGAGGGAGAATTTTCTGCCACATTCCAGTTAGATTGGCAGCCAGTCACCGAGCAAACCCGACGATGTTGGAATGACGAAGAATATACTACCGAGCAGGCTGCTTATGGAATCGCATTCCTGT
The DNA here is from genome assembly GCF_036700405.1 of Microcoleus sp. T3_D1. Classification (NCBI taxonomy): domain Bacteria; kingdom Bacillati; phylum Cyanobacteriota; class Cyanophyceae; order Oscillatoriales; family Microcoleaceae; genus Microcoleus; species Microcoleus sp. T3_D1. The sequence goes on along the minus strand of NZ_JAUBOV010000001.1, from coordinate 275,499 downwards.
TAATTTTGCAATTAACAAATCTCACAGTCATTGAACGCTCTCGCAAAGGAACTGGATTTGACTATTGGTTAGGAAGTCAAAATTCAGCTACGACACTGCCATTTGAGCGAATGGCTCGGCTAGAGGTTTCTGGAATTCGCAAAGGCAATCAAAGTCAAATCAATACTAGAGTCAAGCTGAAAACTGAACAAACCCGCGCCTCAGACGCACAAGGCTTGCCAGCGTATATCATTGTAGTAGAGTTTAGCCGACCGATTTCTATTATTAGCGCCAAGCAAAATCTTGAAGGAACCGTACTCCAATGAGCCAGATTCAATCGCTCCACAAACAAGCAATGGATTTAGCCGAAGCAGCGGCAGTCGCCCGCTTAAGAGGTGCGTTGGAGTTGGCTGCACAATTGACGCGCCAAGCCCTTGAACAAGAAACTCAGGCCGCAGCCTTAATCGCTAGCGCCCTTGATGCTGAACCCACTCGTTCTGTGCTTCACCGCAGCGCAGCATCTTTAGCGATTGAATGTGGCGAATTACGAATGGCAGAACGTCTAATTGCAACTGCGTTATCTGGCAATCCCCCGGCAGAGATTGCTGAAGAGCTCAAAGATTTATTCATCCAGATTAACTTGAGCCAATATCTGAAACGTCAAGGAATCCACATCGACATTAAGGAACTGCGAGGACTGGTAAATCAATAGCACTCGTCGAGGGACTAGAAACAGGTTATGGCCTTGAGTTCTTCGATTTGTTGGGAAACATTGTAGCAGTTGCGACGCTACCTGGAAGTTATTTGCGATCGCCCACAAGTGCAGACAGACCTACAGTTAGACTTGTTAACTGATATCATGTATAGAATTAGGGAAATCAACAAGCAAAATGATTCAATCCATACCGAAAATATCCATTAAACCTGGATACCGTCCCCAGTCGGATGATAAAACTCCTGAAGCTGATGCAATTGATTTTTACCTACTGCGGCAACTCACCAATTCCCAACGGTGGCAAATGGGAGCAAAATTAAATCGTTGGGCAAAAACTGTTAGCTTGCGCGGAATGAAAAAAGCTTGTCCCTCAACCTACAAAGAGCGATTTGCTCGATCGATATTAGGTAGCAAGTGGTTGCCAATTTTAACCCCCACCAGTGAGCCCTCTATGTGGACGCAAGACCCCAGCGAAATTGCTAGACTGTTGCACCCAATTTTTGAAACATTAGGTGTCTCTTATTATATTACAGGAGGCGTTGCCGCTTCTGTCTATGGCGACCCGAGAACAACACGCGATTTAGATTTAGTAATTGAATTGCTCCGGGACAATATATTTCAATTAGTTGAAGCACTAGAAACGGCTGGTTTTTACTGCCCTCCGGGTTCGGTAAAAGATATTCAAGACGGTAGAGGGATGGTGTTGAGCGTCACTCACATGACTTTAGTATTGAACGCTGATATTGTGCTGAATTCTAACACTGAATTCGATCGCTCAAAAATGGCAAGACGACGATTAGAAGCGCTTGACGAAGCTGGTGTAGAACAATTTTGGGTGGCTTCTCCTGAAGATATTGTGTTGGCCAAACTGCTCTGGCGGCAACAGTCTCAGTCTCAAAAACAATGGCATGATGTTTTGGGAATTCTGAAAGTCCAATCTGAGAATTTGGATCGGGATTACTTAACAGAGTGGGCCCAACAATTGGGGTTGATTGATGATTTGAACCTAGCTTTGACTGAATCAGGGATTTGAGGCGAGCGCAATTCGCGCAGTGCGATGGGAAAAAAGGTCGATCGATAGTAGAGAAAATAGTGCAATGGATAAACTAATCGAGTATCCCAAAGTAATCAAACGTATTTTGACCGAGTATGTAGAATTGTGCCGCTACCCTCAAGCAGACATCCAGACATTCTTGATTACCGACGAACAAAACGGTCATTTATTCTCCTATTCTTCAATCTAAAATCTAAAATCTAAAATCTAAAATCGATGGGCTGTTTACGTTCGGATTCGCGATCGCAAATTCTGGATCGAGGAAGACTGGACAGAAGATGGGATTGCAACGGATTTGGTGCGTGCAGGGGTTGCCAAGGAAGATATTGTGTTGGCATTTCACGAGCCTGGGATGCGGCAATACACCGATTTTGCAGTAGCTTCTTAGCACTTCATGAAACTTTATTCAGATGTCATCTTGCTGTGCAACCTTCCAGAAGAAAGACTTTATGCCGGCGATATCGGTACAGTTGTAGAACAGCATCACGTTGAGGGACTAGAAACAGGGTATAGCGTTGAGTTTTTCGATCTGTTGGGAAACACTGTAGCAGTTGCCACGCTACCTGGAAGTTATTTGCGATCGCCCACAAGTGCAGACATACCTACAGTCATGATATTGTCCGAAGGCGATCGCCCCTAAAATATTTACAAAACTAAATCTGGTATGCGCTCTATATCTAGCTGTTAGAATAGATAAACCTGAGCGTTAAAATCGCAAATGTATGACAGCGTTCCTACACACTATGCAATGGAATATCTAACTTTTAGAGAAGCCGAGCGAGAGGACATACAGGCGATCGTCAATATTCACAATTCTCATGCCCGCGGTCAAAATAAGTCGATCGAGCGCGGCTTTTTGCTAACACAAATTACTGAAGATGAGATTGTCCAAAGCTTAAATAATTCATGCAGATATTTTGTTGCCACTAAAACCGATGGGGAAATTGTGGGATTTGTGGCTATATCACAACCCAAAATATCTGATGAAATCTTGGATAAAATTATCTGGAAAGATGAGGTTTTTAAGAAAAGAGGCACCAGCGATCGGCATTTTTATCTCGAAAGAGTAGCAACAAAGTTAGATTGGATGGGTAGAGGTGTTGCTCAATTTATGTATAAAAAAATTTATCAACTTTTTCCTAATTCATTTATTTCGCTGTTTATTGTTACCCAGCCAATAGCTAATGCTCGTTCCCTAATGTTTCACCAAAAACAGGGATTTGAACAAATAGGAACTTTGCAAATTGATCTATTTCTGGATTTAGAAAATTATGAATGTATTGTGATGTTTAAAGAAACTTGAATTTATCAGGAGTGAGTCTCCCAGCAGAAGCCGACCTCCATCCAGCGGGAGCATCTCAGTTTTGTAAAAAGCATTTTTTTTATTGTAGTGCGAGCGTCCCCGCTCGCGTATTGTACAATACGCGAGCGGGGACGCTCGCACTGTAAATGCAAAACTGAGATGCTCCCAATCCAGCCTAACAGGAATTACCCGAAGCGAGGGAACTGTTATCTCCGCGAATTGCCATCTCAAATAAGCTCGCTCTACCTCCCTTGGCGGTTGTGATACTTCCCCTCCCTCCCTGCAGGAAAAATATTTTTCCCCAAACAAAAAGCGCCCCTATTTCTAGGAGCGCTTTTTGTCAATCGATAGCTAAAACTTAGCCGTTGATAGAAGGAGCAACCAAAGCTACTGGGGTGACTTCACTAGCAGCCAAGTCGAGAGGGAAGTTGTGAGCATTGCGCTCGTGCATTACTTCCATACCCAAGTTAGCGCGGTTGATCACATCAGCCCAAGTATTGATAACACGACCTTGCGAGTCGATAATCGATTGGTTGAAGTTGAAACCGTTCAAGTTGAAAGCCATCGTGGAGATACCCAAAGCGGTAAACCAGATACCGACAACTGGCCATGCACCTAACAAGAAGTGCAAAGAACGGCTGTTGTTGAAAGAAGCGTATTGGAAAATCAAACGACCGAAGTAGCCGTGGGCTGCAACGATGTTGTAGGTTTCTTCTTCTTGACCGAATTTGTAACCGTAGTTTTGCGATTCGGTTTCGGTTGTTTCACGAACCAAGGAAGATGTTACCAAGGAACCGTGCATGGCGGAGAACAAAGAACCACCGAAGACACCAGCAACTCCCAACATGTGGAACGGGTGCATCAGGATGTTGTGCTCGGCTTGGAACACGATCATGAAGTTGAATGTACCGGAGATACCCAAAGGCATACCGTCAGAGAACGAACCTTGTCCAATTGGGTAGATCAAGAATACTGCGGTGGCTGCTGCAACAGGTGCAGAGTAAGCGACGCAGATCCAAGGACGCATACCTAAGCGGTAGGACAGTTCCCATTCACGACCCATGTAGCAAAATACACCGATCAGGAAGTGGAAAATTACCAATTGGTAAGGGCCGCCGTTGTACAACCACTCATCGAGGGAAGCTGCTTCCCAGATTGGGTAGAAGTGAAGACCGATCGCGTTAGATGAAGGAACAACAGCACCTGTGATGATGTTGTTACCGTACATCAAGGAACCTGCTACTGGTTCGCGGATGCCGTCGATGTCCACTGGAGGGGCAGCGATGAAGGCGATGATGTAGCAAATGGTGGCGCTGAGCAAGGTAGGAATCATCAAGACTCCGAACCAACCTACATATATGCGGTTGTCGGTGCTTGTGACCCACTCACAAAAGCGTTCCCAGACGTTGGCGCTTTCGCGCTGCTGTAAGGTTGTTGTCATGGTTTTATGATTGCTGTATTTGGTTGTCAATGTTCGGATGATGTTTCTATTATTAACGGTATTGTTAACGTTTGTAAAGGGGTGTAGCGACAGTTAAACTGATGACTGTGATTAGGAAAGCTGATGAAAGGAGAGAGAGGGGCGATCGTCCCCGCGCGACAAGATATGCCAGCCAGCAGACGCGGCGCACCTCAACCCTAACGAACGGGAGCGCTCGGAGGTGGAGAAGGTAGAGGAACAGGAGCGAGGACAGGTGGAGAGACTGGCCTGCGAGCAGGTGGAGAAATCCTGAACTGCTGGAGTTGCTGCGGGGTGAGCGATCGCAAAATTCTCAGTCCCAGAGTGTCTCTGGAGATGCTTAAAGCGTAGGATGGCTCCAAATACGGGCGGAAATTGGATTTATTGTTCAAATAGCATTCCATGAAAGCTAGGCTGAGTCCGCTGAGGTAGCGGCGGGCTAAAGCTGGTTCGGGCCCGATCGCCTGTGGTGGTGGCAGAAAGAGGCTTTGAGGGGATTCCTCGATCGTTGAGAAGTGAGTCCCGTTGTTCATCAGTACGAGATATTTGTTGGGCGATGTCAGCCAAGTGAACGGTTGAATTTGTTCGAGCAAAGCGGGGGCGACGGTATCGGCGCTGCCTGCGATTAGCATGACTGGGATTTGGATTTTGCTGAGGTTTGTTTCTCCGAGAATGCTGCTGACGATCGGGTTGATGGCGATCGCAGCTTTGATGCGCGGGTCGCCTAAATTGTACTGGTTGCGCTCTAGGCCGCGGGCGCGGCACTGCAACAGTAGGGAGAGGTTCCAAGTATCGTTTTCGAGTCCGCAATCTTTGTCTAGCTGTGCAAAATTAATCCCCGCCCCAGCTAATGCTAAAGCCGTATAGCCCCCGAAAGACTGGCCGATGACGCCGACTCGCTGCAAGTCGAGCTGCCCTTGATAGGCAGGATCGGTTGTAGAAAGTTTGGTTAAATAATCGAGCAGGTCTTTGATGTCGAGGGGGCGGTTGACAAATTCTCCTGGTTCTGCTACTTGATTGGCTCTGCCTGTTACTAAGTCTTGGATTTGTTGGGCGTTGCTGCCGGGGTGTTCGGGGACGGCGACGGCAAAGCCGTAGGAGGCTAGGTGTTTTGCTAAATATTGAAAGGAAAGGCGATCGGAACCTAAACCGTGGGAAATTACTACTACTGGGGCAGGTTGCGGGCTCCGCTGCGGCAGGTAAATGTCCATATCAAACGTGCGATCCTCTTCGAGGGCTTCGCTAACGCGATTGGGACTCGTCAAAGTTACCGATGATTTTTTCCAAGTATAGGGGCCCGGTAGCTGGGGCTGCAGCATGGCGGCGGGCGGTATGGCGGGTTCAGAGGCTGCTTGTGCTTCGGACAATTGAGCGACTCCGGCGATCGTCTGATTGGAACGGTTAATCAGCGATGTCAGCTCGTTAGCGATACCCAAGGCGCGGGCGATGTCAATCCTGATGCCATAGGTGGGGAATTTCCGCAGCACGTTGAGAATTGTCAGGCCTTCGGGATCTGAGGCTGCTAAAATCAGGGCGGCTCGGATGGCATAAAATCCAGGCTGCCGAGCTTTGGTTTGAATTACTCGGCCCAAGCGTCTCAGCAGCACTTCTCCTTGAGGCGTGTAAAGGAATTGGGCGATCGTCACGGGGCTGATTTCAGCTTCCGCTTGCAGGGCGCTGCGAATCTCAGCTAGCTGAGACTCTTTGAGGTACTGAGCGAAGCCGTCCAAGTTTGAGTCTATTTTGCCTTCTTTGGCGAAAAGTGCCAGGGATTCGATGGGAACTGATTCTTCTAGCGGCCCGTAAGTTACGTAAATTCGCTCGGCACCCATTGCCGGTGCGGCGGTGCAAACAGCCGTGAATGCAAACAATCCTAGGTATTTTGGGGCGATCGACCGCCGAGAGCGAAGGGCAGCAGTGGAGAGGCTCGAAAACAGACAGTTCATAACTTTCACACCTAGGACTTCTAATAATTAGTCGGTGAAATGATGTAAATTGTTTCGTCAACATTTAATGCCGAAAAATCGATCTGTTGGTTGGGATGCTTCGGAAATTAGGTTATCTTGGGAAGCATAGCCAAAAGAGCAATTTTCTGACCTGACAAGACTAGCTGAAATTTAAAATTCAACACCGAGGGGTCAAACCTACTGGAATGCCCATTGATTATTTTTTCAGCAAGGCCAAGATATTTTCGATCGAGTTTGTAACTACAGCCTGAGTGAGAGAATTTATGATGTTCAATGCAACTGCTATCCTGATTGACGCTTTTGTGCAAGAGTTGCAGGCCGGCTACCGTCGCACCTACGGCAAGTACAAGCCTGACTACCCTGAAATTATCGCCTGGGCTGGGACTATGGCTCTGGAAAATATCGCTAATTGCGATGCTCTCTACCACAATGTGGAACACACAATGCTCGTGGCTTTGGTGGGACAAGAGATTCTCCGGGGCAAGCATATTCGCGAAGGTGGAGTGTCGCCGGAAGATTGGCTGCACTACCTGATCTCGCTGCTGTGTCACGATATCGGCTACGTCAAAGGTGTTTGCCGCCAAGACCAAGAAGCTGTGGGACTATATGCTACGGGTATTGACGGGGGCATGGTTTCTGTGCCGATCGGGGCAACTTCTGCCAGTTTAACTCCTTATCATGTCGATCGAGGAAAACTCGTAATTGACGAACGCTTCGGGGGCCACACATTAATTGATGCCGAACAAATCAAGCGCAATATTGAATTGACACGCTTCCCAGTTCCTGCTAGCGAAACTCATCAAGACAGAAACAATTATTCTGGACTCGCTAGGGCCGCCGATTTGATCGGTCAGTTGAGCGATCCCAATTACCTGCGAAAAATAAGTGCCCTGTTCTACGAATTTGAGGAAGTCGGCACTAATAAAATCTTGGGCTACAAGTCTCCGGGAGATTTGCGGCAAAATTACGCCAAGTTTTATTGGAATGGAGTTTTTCCCTATATTCCTGCTGCTTTGAACTACTTGGAATTGACCCAGGGAGGCAAACAAATTATTGCCAACCTCTACGCCAATGTATTTCAGGTAGAACACGCTGAACCGCTCGCTTTCACCAAGCCAAACGCTCAAGAGTTCACCAAATCCCGCCCCAATAGCACCTTGAACGGCGAAAAAGATGGTGATAATCTTCAACCTTCCATGTCGGGGGAAAATAAGAAATTTACAGAGTTTCCCGACTTGAATTTGTGAGGATTTACGCCCATAAATTTGCAGCTATAAAGGCGATTCAATGGATTTTAAAATTGAGAATTCGGCGTGATAGGTTTGGCGCAACGTTCAGCGTTCAATCAGTCGAAGGATTTGAAATTTACTCCAGAGATGAATCTGGGAGGTAGAACAAGAGTCTAAAATTTTGGCCGACTGGCAACTCCTGTCGGAAAGTAAGTATCCGTTTTTGGTCAGGGTGACAATTAGGATAAGTTTTGATGTTCTAGTTGCTGGATCTTTGTTTTTAGCTCAAATTGAGATCGAGCATCTCAAATCTAAAATCGGTCTGGCAGCATAGAGGTTGCTTGCTCGTTTTTTTTGAGCTAAAATGGAGAGTTATAATCAAAAATCTAACATCGAAAATCTAAAACCTTAAATCGATATGGCAGCAGAGATTCAGCAGCAAATTCAACAGTTGAGGCACCAGCTACAGGAAGCTAGCTATGCTTATTATGTTCTCGATGCGCCGATTATGCCAGATGAGGTGTACGATCGACTTTATCGCCAGTTGCAAGAATTAGAATCAGATTATCCTGAATTAATTACTGCGGAAAGTCCGACTCAGCGGGTGGGAGAACAGCCTGCTACTCAATTTTTTAGTGTCAAACACAATATTCCTCTCTACAGTTTGGAAAATGCTTTTAATTTTGAGGAATTTGCTAAATGGCAGGAACGCTGGCAAAGGGTAGCACCTCCCCTAACCCCCGGTATTGATGGAAATGCACCCCCCCTAACCCCCCCTTATCAAGGGGGGGGACAAGATGGAAATGCACCCCCACTAACCCCCGTTCAAGAAGGAAATGCACCCCCCCTAACCCCCCCTTATCAAGGGGGGGGACAAGATGGAATAACATCTTCCATTAGCAATCAGGAAAACAGGGAAATTACTCCCCCCCTTAGCAAGGGGGGGTTGGGGGGGGTTTCCTATGTTTGCGAGTTAAAAATTGACGGTTCTGCTTTAGCGTTAACCTATGAAAATGGGGTGTTAGTTCGCGGTGCGACGCGGGGAGACGGCATTACAGGAGAGGAAATTACTCAAAATGTCAAAACTATTAGATCGATTCCTTTAAAGCTCAATTTAGATAATCCGCCGCCTGTTGTGGAAGTGCGGGGAGAAGCTTTTTTGTCTTTAGCTGTGTTTGAGGAAATTAATCGGGAACGGGAAAAAGCGGGGGAACAATTGTTTGCTAATCCTCGCAATGCTGCGGCGGGTACGCTGCGGCAGTTGGATTCTAAAATTGTGGCTCAGCGACGGTTGGATTTCTTTGCTTATACTTTACATTTTGATGAACCTGTAGGGGCGGTGCCACCGCCCCTCCCCACTGTAGGGGCGGTGCCCCCGTGCCCGCCCCTCCCCACCGATGAGGGCAACCACGGGGGGATTGCCCCTACAGAGAATGAAACAGCGTTTGGAAATAAGGGGAAAACGCAGTGGGATTCGTTGGAATTGTTGCGAAGAATGGGGTTTAAGGTGAATCCCCATCGCAAAATTTGCTATTCTTTGGATGAGGTTCGGGAGTATTACGAATATTGGGATACTGAACGGCGGAATTTGCCTTACATGACGGATGGGGTTGTTGTTAAGATTAATTCGGTTTTGCTGCAAAAACAATTGGGTTTTACTCAGAGGTTTCCGCGTTGGGCGATCGCCCTGAAGTATCCCGCGGCGGAAGTCCCTACAATAGTAGAAGCTGTCACCGTACAAGTAGGGAGAACCGGGGCTCTAACTCCTGTAGCGGAACTCAAACCGGTGCAGTTGGCGGGGACGACGGTTTCGCGGGCTTCTCTCCATAATAGCGATCGACTTTCGGATCTCAACCTGCACATTGGCGATACTGTGATTGTCAGAAAAGCTGGGGAAATTATACCAGAAGTTGTGCGAGTTTTGCCGGAACTTCGCCCCCAAAATGCTCAACTTTTCCAAATGCCTAGTTGCTGTCCCGAATGCGAACAGCCTGTGGTTCGGGAAAAGGGGGAGGCCGTTACTCGCTGCATCAATACATCTTGTCCAGCAATTTTGAGGGGTTCGCTGATTCATTTTTGCAGCCGGGATGCTCTGGATATTAACGGTGTTGGGGAAAAGTTGGTGCAGCAAATGGTTGATAGCAATCTGGTGCATTCTGCGGCGGATTTGTACGATTTGACTGCGGAAAGATTGATGAGTTTGGAACGCATGGGTAAGAAGTTGGCAGAAAAGTTGGTAAGTGCGATCGCCCAATCCAAAAATCAACCTTATTCGCGCGTACTTTACGGCTTGGGCATCCGCCACGTCGGCAGCGTGAATGCTCAATTGCTAACAGAAAGGTTTGCAAATGTGGATGAGTTAGCAGGGGTATCGGCGGCATCGATTGAGGGCGTTTACGGCATCGGGCCGGAAATTGCTCAAGCTGTTTATCAGTGGTTTCGAGTTCCGGCTAATCAAAGTTTAATTGCACGGTTGAAAACTGCGGGCTTGCAATTACAGTCAGAAGTTAAAAATCCCAATTTAGCCAGCACAAATTTACAACTTGCAGGCAAAAGCTTTGTGCTTACCGGAACTTTGCCCACTTTGAAACGAGATGAAGCTAAAGATTTGATTCAAAAAGCAGGAGGTAAAGTCACAAGTTCTGTGAGTGCTAAAACTGATTATGTGGTTGTGGGAGAAGATGCGGGTTCTAAGTTGGAAAAGGCTCAATCTTTGGGAATCGAACTACTTTCGGAATTAGAGTTATTAGAACTGCTATCGAAACCATAAATGATTGGTGACAGTCAATATCTCTCTCTTTGCTCTTTCTCTGCGCCCTCTGCGCCCTCTGCGGTTCAAAAAAAAGCTGATTCACTTGGGCCGTTTTCAAAGAACATCGCCAGCAATTCTATTGCCCTAGATGCAAAATATCCGATCCTCTTCGAGGGCTCTGCTAACGCGAATTGGGCAATACCTCAAAAGGCATAGAAATCGCGTTAGCGAAGCCCGCCCCTACGGGGGCTACGCCAACGAAGCGGATCGCACTTGGTGGATATACATACTTCCCCGGTGGTGCTGCGCCAATCGGTTGTCGGTACAGGCTAGTTTTGCTAAAATTTGATAAAGTTTGCAATAGCGATCGCAACTGCCAGATTAGCCAAGTCCCAGCAATCACAGGAGATACATTATGTCGGAAATTCCAGCAGAACAAACACAAACAAACTTGACAACTCCAGAAATAACTACCGAAAGCTCAATTTCTGGGGTGGAAAACGTGAAAAATAGTTTGGGAAACGTCCTAAATAGTTGGAAGTTGAAAGCAGGATTAGCCGTTGCTGTACTGTTTGCAGTGTCGCTGTTTGCATTCTACTGGCAGCATAACATTGCAGTCGTAGGTATGAAGAGTTGGGCGGCGCGATCGGGAGCTAACCCGATCGAATGTATGGTAAGAGATACTAATAACGACGAGTATGTCAGTTGCAGCGCCCTCCTCGATCAGCAAATTGTCCCTCTTGAGTGCAGTTCGAGTTTGTTCAATATCGGCTGTCGAGTCAATTACGGAACTGCCGCACCAAATCCGAGAGCAGTCAACCCTAGATAGAGCATCTGGGGGTTAGAGATGATTGTTTAACGAACAGATTTGCTACTTAAAATAGGGGACTTACAAAAAAAATCTCACCGTGAAAATACTCCAGCAATAAAGAGCGAAAAACTCTTGTTTTTCTCGTTGTAAATTAGCAGGTAATGAAAGTTACCTGCTATTGCCATAAGGTAATCTGTGATAGAGAATGTGCGGCAGTAAATTAATCTGAAGATTTCACCTTTAGCATGGGTATCAAGCATCATCAGCTACTATAATAGATCAGTGCGCTCGCCGATAATGCTTGCTGACTATCTTTAATAAGATTTCCTTCTATCATGGAAACCTAAAAATGATTCAGATTAACGGCTACGAGATTCTCAATCAGATTTACGAAAGTAATAACTCAATAGTATATAGAGGCATCCGACAACAGGATAATCTACCTGTTATCCTGAAAATGCTCAAACAAGATTATCCGACTCCTGCTCAACTCACCCACTATCGACAAGAATATGAAATTACGCGCAATCTTAATCTAAAAGGGGTTATCAAAGCTTATAGTTTGGAAGAGTATCAGAGAACGCTAGTTATAATTTTTGAAGATTTTGGTGGCAATTCTTTCAAGAAATTGATCGACAACTCTGAACAAAAGCAAGCCATTACCTCTTTAAACCAATTCCTCGATATTGCCATTCAAGCAGCCGAGATTTTGGCTCAGATTCATGCAGCCAATGTCATTCACAAAGATATTAACCCAGCTAATCTTGTCTGGCATTCAGAAACCAAACAACTCAAAATTATTGATTTTGGCATTTCCACTCAATTTAACCGGGAAAATCCCACTCTCAAAAATCCCAATGTTTTAGAAGGAACTTTAGCTTATATTTCCCCCGAACAAACGGGAAGAATGAATCGTTCCCTCGATTACCGCACCGATTTTTATTCCCTTGGTGTCACTTACTATGAATTACTCACAGGAAAATTACCTTTTGAAACCAATGATGCCCTAGAATTAGTACATTGTCATATCGCTAAAGTACCTCCATCTCCCCATCAAATTAATCCAGAAATACCTAAAGCTATCTCTGATATCGTAATGAAACTGATGGCAAAAACCGCTGAGGAGCGATACCAAAGTGCGTTTGGAATCAGAAATGATTTAGCCGAATGTTGGCAGCAATTAGAAACCACAGGAAATATATTAGAATTTACCTTGGGGATTCAAGACATTTCCGAACATTTTCAAATACCGCAAAAACTCTATGGAAGAGAGGCAGAAGTAGAAGCACTATTAACAGCTTTTGAGCGAGTAGCAACCCCCCCTGAATTCGCCCTTAGTAATGGGCGACTAGGAGGGGTTGAAATGATGCTAGTGGCGGGTTATTCTGGCATTGGGAAATCATCCCTAGTAGCTGAAATTCACAAACCCAATACCCGACTCCGGGGCTATTTCACCGAGGGCAAATTTGACCAATTTCAAAAGAGTATTCCTTACTCGGCTGTAGTCAACGCCTTTAAGGGATTAGTGCGACAATTATTAACGGAAAGTGAAGCACAAATCGAGCAATGGCGAGAAAAACTCGCCAGTGCCTTTGGTATCAATGGTCAAGTTATTATTGATGTAATTCCCGAAGTAGAACTAATTGTCGGTCAACAGCCACCCGTGCCAGAATTAGGAGCAAGCGAGTCACAAAATCGCTTTAATATTGTCTTTGGTAACTTCATTCGAGCCTTTTGCACAAAAGAGCATCCCTTAGTCATATTTCTGGATGATTTGCAGTGGGCCGACTCCGCCACGCTCAAGTTAATTGAACTGATGATGACCGATACAGATATGCAATATCTGTTTTTAATTGGAGCTTATCGGGATAATGAAGTTAGCCCTAGTCATCCCTTGATAATAACGCTGGATGGATTGCTCAAAGAAGGAGCCACTATTAATTATATTACCTTAGCACCTTTAGCCTTAGAAAATATTAGTCAAATCATCGCTGACACATTATACAGCGATACTAATTCCGTAAAACCATTGGCAGAATTAGTGATGAGGAAAACCGGAGGAAATCCATTTTTTGTTAATCAATTCCTGAAAACTCTGCACGCAGAGAACTTGATTAAATTTGATTTACAGCAACATATTTGGCAGTGGAATATTGCCCAAATTGAGGCACAAAATATTACCGATAATGTGGTAGAATTAATGACCGGAAACTTGAAGAAACTGCCGGAACTTACTCAGAAACTTTTATGTTTAGCCTCTTGCATCGGGGCTTCTTTCTACTTAACTACTCTGGCTATCGTCACTGAAAAACCTAAAGAGGTAATTTTTTCTGACTTGGTGGTGGCAGTGCAGAATGGATTTATTTTACCAACATCAGAGTTAGATGAAAATCTCTTAATTCAAGATTATAAATTTCTGCATGACCGAGTACAACAAGCGTCTTATGCTCTGATTGATGAGGATCAAAAAAAGGCAGTGCATCGGCAAATTGGACGGCTTTTACTAGCAAGTGTATCGGCAGAAGAATTACCAGAAAAAATATTTGAAATTGTCGATCATTTAAACTTAGCTTGGGAATTGATAACGGATGAATCGGAACGGGTAGAATTAGCAAGATTGAACTTAGAGGCGGGGAAAAAAGCCAAAGCTTCCACAGCTTATGCGGCTGCTTTAGAGCAATACTTTACTACGGGAATAGAGATGTTGCCGGGAGATGCTTGGGAAAAGCATTACGATCTGACTTTTAGTTTATATCGAGAACGGTCGGAATGCGAATATCTCTGCGGTAATTTTGAAAAGGCAGAAGAGTTATTTGACTTAATATTAACGCAAGTTAAATCTAATGTAGAAACAGCAGAAATTCAGAATATTCGTTTAGTTCTCTATGATAATACAGGCAAATTTGTAGAAGCCGTTGGTATTGGATCTGAAGCTTTAAAATCCTTGGGATTAACTTTGCCGACAACCGACAAGTCAGAAATTTTGTCTGCCCTTGATGTAGAGTTAGATTTATACAGAAAAAATCTGGAAAACATCAAAATTCCTGAGCTAATTGATGCCCCAGAAATGAGCAATCCAGAGATTAGAGCTTGTATGAATCTCTTAATGAATGTTACGGGTCCAGCTTATTTTGTAGATCAAGATTTATTGGCTTTAATTTCATTAAAAATGGTCAATCTTTCTCTGGAAAATGGCAATTCTGAGGCATCGGCTCATGGATATGCTTTTTGGGGATTTTTGGCAGGTGCAAGATTAGTTGACTATGAAGTGGGTTATGAATTTGGTCTATTGTCGATGAAACTTAACGAGCAATTTCATAATGTGAATTTGGCTTGTAAAGTTTTTAATATGTTTGGTGGTTTGATTAATCCTTGGCGAAGCCATCTGAAAAAAGGGATTCCGTTTCTTCGGAAAGGCTATCTCGCAGGGGTAGAAACTGGAGATGTTTATGTTAGCTACAATTCTTACCACTTAATTCTGCAAAGAGTTCTCAGTGCTGAGAATTTTGATAGCATTCTTGAAGAATCTAACAAACATCTGGAATTTCTTAAGAAAATCAAAAATAATGTCTTTGCTGGTATTCAGCAATTACATCGGCATTTCATTTTAAATTTACAGGGATTAACCCTGGATAAGTTTTCTTTTAGCGATAAGTATTTTGATGAATTGCAGTGCCTCCAGATGTGGGAGGAAAAAATTTTTATGCCTGGAATAGCACCTTATAACATCTTTAAAGCTCAAATTTTATTTTTCTATGGTGATTATGAAAACGCTTTAGAATAT
The DNA here is from genome assembly GCF_036700405.1 of Microcoleus sp. T3_D1. NCBI lineage: Bacteria > Bacillati > Cyanobacteriota > Cyanophyceae > Oscillatoriales > Microcoleaceae > Microcoleus > Microcoleus sp. T3_D1. Next base: position 260,446 of record NZ_JAUBOV010000001.1, on the reverse strand, counting down.
ATTAAAAAAAGCGATGAAATTATCGTTTTTCTTTCAGGTATACCCAGTCAAGGCGAACATTATCTTTACTATCCTCTAATTTTAACGGCTCTTTATCCCACTGCTACCGATGCACAGCAGCAGGAATATGGGGAAATTATTAAAGCCTGTCAGCAAAAGATGAAAATTTGGGCAGATAATTGTCCTGAAAACTTCCTGCACAAATACCTGTTGGTGGAGGCGGAAATCGCTCGCATTTCTGGTAAAGAAATAGAAGCACTAGATTTGTACGATCGCGCGATCGCTTCAGCCCATGAAAATCAGTATATTCAGAATGAAGCTTTAGGTAATGAATTGGCAGCCCAGTTCTGGTTAGGGAAAGGCAAAGAGGAAATTGCCAAGCTTTACATGAGAAAAGCTCACTATGGCTACCAACTTTGGGGGGCTAAGCGTAAAGTAGAGGATTTGGAGCAGAAATATCCGCAGTTGCTACCCAAGGTATCTGCCAAGAAACAAACTGATTTGCAGACTACTGGTACTGCCACAGCTTCTTCAACAATGGGAGGAAGTTCAGATCTAGATTTTGCTACAGTGATCAAGGCTTCCCAAGTTTTGGCTGGTGAAATTGCCCTCGACAAATTGTTAGCGAAATTAATGACAATTTTACTGGAAAATGGCGGAGCACAAAAAGGCTTTCTGATTTTATCAAATAATGGAACCTTAACCATTGAAGCTACAGGTGAAGCCGATCGAGAGCAAGTACAAGTTTCGCAATCTCTTGCTGTTGAAGGCAGCGAAAGTCTGCCAGTCGGGATGCTTCAATATGTTGCCAGAACTCAGGAAGATGTGGTTTTATCAAACGCTACAAATAATGGAGTTTTTACCAAGGAACCCTATATTATAAAAAATCAGCCTAAGTCAGTCTTATGCGCTCCTATTATTAATCAAGGTAAACTGATCGGCATTCTGTATCTAGAAAATAATCTGACTACGGGAGCTTTTACGCGCGATCGTCTAGAAATTCTCAAAGTCCTCTCTTCTCAAGCTGCAATTTCCATTGAAAATGCCCTGCTATATCGCACTTTAGAAGATAAAGTTCAAGAACGCACGGCTCAACTAGCTGAAGCGAATCAAGAAATTAGCACCCTGAATCAGAAACTCAAAGCCGAAAATGTCCGCATGAGTGCAGAACTCGATATTGTCAAACAACTGCAACAAATGGTGTTGCCAAAACAGTCAGAACTCGAAGCAATTGAAGGCTTAGAAATAGCTGGTTTTATGGAACCAGCAGACGAAGTTGGGGGCGATTACTACGACGTATTGCAACAGGATGGTCAAGTCAAGATTAGCATTGGTGATGTCACGGGACATGGTTTAGAAAGTGGCGTGTTGATGATTATGGCACAAACGGCTGTCAGGACGCTTCAGAAAATGAACGAAACAGATCCAGTGAAGTTTTTGGATATCCTCAACCAAACTCTTTATGATAATCTCCAGCGCATGGACTCGCCGAGAAATATGTCTCTAGCTATCTTAGAATATGCCGGAGGTGTCCTGAAATTAAGCGGACAACATGAGGAAATGATTGTGGTGCGCGCTGATGGAAAATTGGAGTGCATAGATACGATAGATTTAGGCTTTCCCATTGGCTTAGTAGAAGAGATTGGCGAGTTTATTGCTCAAACAGAAGTGCAGTTAAATCCTGGGGATGTGGTGGTGCTTTATACTGATGGAATTCCTGAAGCTTTCGATATTAATAAAGCGCAGTACGGATTAAAGATGTTGTGGCAAGTTGTGGTTGAAAATCGTCAGCGCTGTGCCCAAGGAATTCGGGAAGCTGTGATTGATGATGTGCGGCAGTATATTGGCACTCAGAAGGTTTTTGATGATATTACTTTGGTGGTGATGAAACAGAAATAGAACTTTTTTCTCGCGAGTTGGGCGGTTGAAACCGCTACTACACAACTAAAGCCCGACTGCGCGGATTACAGAATAATATCATGTCCGAGCGATTGACCATAATATCCCGGCCGGGCGGGTTTTTGAGATTGTCAATTATTGGCAGATATTGGCAGGTTTACCCGCCCCTACCTGATTTCGGGCGAAGCGAAGCGGAGGGAATCGACCGGACATAATATAAACGGGATATTTCAACCGGATTTGGTATAAAATAGGGCAGCTTACCAAGGGCTTCCGATCATGGTGAAACTACTCCAATAGTAAGGATGAGAAAAATTTTGGTTTCCTTGTTGTAAATGAGCAGGTAAATTTAACTTGCCGCCTGTTGTTACTAGCTGTCCGTTTTCCAGCCGCACTTTACCGGACATTATTGCTTGTTGAGCCAGTTGCAAAGCTTCTGCCTTAGTTGTGGTTCCTCGCAACTGGTGGTAAAATTCGCTCATCAGCCCCAAAGTGCCTCCATCGTCAACATACCACAAACTCCCTAAAGCAGATTTGGCGCCGGATTTTACTGCTAAACCTCCAAAACCTAACTCTGCTTCCCGATCGCCCACAGCAGTTCTACAAGCACTCAATACTAACAAGTCTACCTGCGGATTGCGCCAATTCAAACTCTCCATGCGATCGAGCTGCAATTTGGAATTCCACATTTGAATGTAGGAATTGCTCGCTTTTCCCGGTTTGAATTCAGCGTGAGTTGCTAGGTGAACGATCCGAAATCCTCCCTTGGTGTGTTCCGACGTGAGATTATCTAAAGTGAAAGCAGAATTGAGGAAAGATGGGCTGTGCCACTGAGCGGAAATCGCCTGCAGTTCGATCGGCACGCTGGGCAAGGGCTGTTGGTCAACAAATTCTGACCTTCCCATTGCTAGCACTGTGGCGTCTCTAACGGCTTTATAATCGGTATTAGTCGAACTAAAACTCGGAATTAGGCTGAAACTGTATTTTTCCATCAAGAAGCCTTTACCGTCGTGCAAAGCCGCAAAGGGCAGGCTTCGCAATCCCGGATCCACTGACAGTAACAAAGTTTGAATTCCTAAGTTTTGTAAGTCTTTTTCTAGGGGTGCGATCGCCCATTTATATAGTTGCTGGGCGGAGGCTAGATAAGTTGTAGTATCGCGTTTTGCGGGATTGGTGATTTCAGCGCGAAACTCCTGGACAGTGGGGAAAAGAGCTGCTCTGTTGGCTTCGGGGACGCTGTAGTGAATCGGCCACCCGGCGGGAGGAACTAAAATTAGTTCCAATCGATCTTCTCGCGAGACCATGTAGATAATACCAGACCGCTTGCCGGTTTGCTGTTCGATATTTTGTAAAGTTTGTTGGGATGTCGAAATCAAGGTTTTTTCCTCTAGGAGGTTGGCTTCTACCCCCAGGTATTCTGCAAATTCTTGATTCCTCATTTCTTCGATTCCCCAGACTGTTTTCTGTATGTCGTTACCTTGAAAAAGTCGATCGGGAGACGGGGCGTATCCCAGAACTAAATTAGAAGTAGGGTTAACTGTTGGTGCTTGTTGGGATGCGAGTGAAGAGGCTACGATGCCAGCGGGTAATTGACTGGTGATACTTGGATCGATGGTTAAAATTCGATGATCGACAGCAGCAACACCGAGATTGTCTAGCGATCGAATTTCGGGGCGTTTAAAGTCTTGTTCATCGGAGGTTGACGGTTCGGGTGTGGGTGTATCGGCGGCTGTGGGCGATTTTGGTGCTGTCACAGGTGCGGGCACTTGTATTTCCGTAGGATCGATCGGAGTGGGAGTGACAACTGCAGTCGGAGTTGGAGTGACACTCGGAGTGGGAGTGGGAGTGACACTCGGAGTGGGAGTGACACTTGGAGTGGGAGTTGGGGTGACACTTGGAGTGGGAGTGGGAGTGACACTCGGAGTTGGAGTGACACTTGGAGTGGGAGTTGGAGTGACACTTGGAGTGGGAGTTGGAGTTACTACCGGAGTTGGAGTGACACTTGGAGTGGGAGTTGGAGTTACTAGCGGAGTTGGAGTGACACTTGGAGTGGGAGTTGGAGTTACTAGCGGAGTTGGAGTGACAACTGCAGTCGGAGTTGGAGTGACACTTGGAGTGGGAGTTGGAGTGACACTTGGAGTGGGAGTTGGAGTTACTACCGGAGTTGGA
>NZ_JAUBOV010000001.1:218763-256278 GCF_036700405.1 Microcoleus sp. T3_D1 | reverse complement strand
GTGACAACGGGAGTGGGAGTTGGAGTTACTACCGGAGTTGGAGTTACTACCGGAGTTGGAGTGGGAGTGACTACCGGAGTTGGAGTGACAACGGGAGTGGGAGTTGGAGTTACTACCGGAGTTGGAGTGACTACCGGAGTGGGAGTGGGAGTGACAACTGGAGTGGGAGTGGGAGTTACTACCGGAGTGGGAGTTTCACTCGGAGTGGGAGTGGGAGTTTCTACCGGAGTTGGAGTTTCACTCGGAGTGGGAGTGGGAGTTTCTACCGGAGTTGGAGTTTCACTCGGAGTGGGAGTGGGAGTTTCTACCGGAGTTGGAGTTGGCGTTGGCGGCGGGTCGATCGCGTCATCAGTCGAAAACACAATATTACCAACACTACTAGAACGCGGAAACGACTGCGATGTAATGGTAGATTGTCCCGTTGTAATTGCACCCGCCGTACCGTTGCTAGCAGCATCCCCCACCACAAACGGTTGAATCGGCGTCCCTCCATCTCCCCCAGCGTGCACAATTGTAATTTTGCCACCACCTGCGCCGCCAGCAGTAGAAATGCTAGCCAATCCCGTCGGCGACAGTGGGGTGGAAAAAGTACCCGTAGCGCGGAAAAAATTGCCTGTTATTGCTGTCACCTCGCCACCGGTGCCGCCTGTACCGCCTTGGGCATTGATAAACTCTACTTGAATATCGCCGATCGGGTCTAAGAACACATTGCCGGCATTTCCGACTATAGCGCTAGAGTTTATTTGTCCGGCCGTAATTGAAGTTATCGCCTTAACAGTTATGTTGCCGCCACTGTCTCCCGATGTATTCAAATTGCCTGCGGTGAAATTGTTACCGCTTGTAAAGAGAATTTCTCCGCCATTAGCAGTAATATTTTTAACACTTATATCGCCCTTGGCAGTAATATCGACTTTGGCGGCGGTGACATCTCCCAATAAGTTGACTTTTTCCGTGTTTAGTGCTGTCAATTGTTGCGCGTTAATTGTCGAGTTTCCTGTCACATTGCCAGCATTGTCGATCGCAAGATTTCCTAACTTGCTGGTGGCCCCCACCGCACCGTTGAAAGTGATGCTACCACTACCAGAGGCTAGAGTTAAGTTGCGGGCCGCATCAATACTGTCGATCGCACCTCCAAAGGCAATATTCCCCCCGGCTGTACTCAATCTCGCATCTTTCGTCAACCCGAGAACACCGTTAATATTGATATTGCCCTGATTAGTAGTAACATTGCCACCTAACTTAGTGCTGGCAGCAGCAATATTAAAACCAGAATTGCTCGCAATATTACCGTTAGTGAATTCCGCCTGCGTTGCGGTAACATTCAAAACAGAAAGTGGTACTGTTTTTCCGATATTTCCTTGCACCAACACATTGCCTGTAGCGGCATCTAAGTTCAGCAAATGATTACCGTCTATCGCACCAGTTATCTTAATATCTCCGCCGCCGGTTCTGAGATTAATATCGTTACCGAGTGTTACAGTGCCGTTGAGAGCGATCGGATTTTTATTGGTATTGATGCCATGATTCAAATTAATTGTGGAAGCCTTGAGAGCAATGCTGCTGTTGTCATTGCCAGTAATAGTGCCATCAAGTGCGATCGTACCGGTTCCCGTTTGAATATTTACTGGATCTAAAAATGTGAGGTTAAAGGGAACACTAATATTGGCACTGCTATCCGATCGCCCGATCGCGATCGAGCTAAATCCATTTTGAATCAAATTAAGTTCCGATGCAGTCACATCTAAAGCGCTAGTATTGTTATCCATTCCGCCAACAACAATATTTTGTCGGGCTGTTGCGGGTTGCAGGGTTAGCGCGCCAGTACCAGAAACGTTTCCAGAAAAATCAATTTCACCTGCTGTTAAATTCAGCGGGTTAGTACCTGCCGATATAGTAGAACCGAAAGCAATAGTTGCATCTTCCAGCGTAAAACTTACAGGAGCTTTTAAGGTCACTGGCCCACTAAAAGTAATGTTATCATTTGTTGTGGTGATATTGCCGCTAACCGCAACATTCCTCCCGCCGTTTTGAATAAATGCACCGTCTAAGTTCAGGTTTTTCTCAATATTGAGATTCACCTTATTGGTAATAGTGAGCGTGCCGTCATTGGTGGTGGTTACAGTTCCTTTGAGATTAACATTATCAGCAGCAATACCGAGATTGCCAGCCACGTCAACTGTATTATTGAAACTAATGTCGCTGCCTGCGAGAATCGGATTATTGGCAACAGTCACAGCATCTGCATAAGTTTGAGTGCCGGTTGTAGTGACATTTCCCTTGACTTGAGTTGTGCCGCCAGCATCTGTAGTCAAACTCGCGGCATTGACTGTTTGATTAAATGCGGTTGTGCCTGTAGAATTAGCTGTTAAATTGCCGATCGCATTTGTTGGATTCCCAACTGCACCATTGAATGTAACATTACCGCTAACCGCCTTCACAGTCAAATCGCTGCTACCATCAACAGTATTATTGAAAGTAATGCTGTCACCTGAAAGAATCGGTTTATTGGCAATTGTAACTGCATCTCCATAAGTTTGACTGCCTATTGTAGTGACATTTCCCTTGAGTTGAGTTGTGCCGCCAGCATCTGTAGTCAAACTCGCGGCATTGACTGTTTGATTAAATGCGGTTGTTCCTGTAGAGTTAGCTGTTAAATTGCCGATCGTATTTGTTGGATTCCCAACAGCACCATTGAATTTAAGATTACCGCTAACCGCCTTCACAGTCAAATCGCTGGTACCATCAACAGTATTATTGAAAGTAATTTCGCTGCCTGCGAGAATGGGATTGTTGGCAATTGTAACTGCATCTCCGTAGGTTTGACTGCCAGTTGTAGTGACATTTCCCTTGAGTTGAGTTGTGCCGCCAATATTAGTCGTCAAACTTGCGGCATTGACTGTTTGATTAAATGCGGTTGTTCTTGTAGAGTTAGCTTTTAAATTGCCGATCGCATTTGTTGGATTCCCAACTGCACCATTGAATGTAACATTACCAGTACCCCCATTCAGAGTTAAATCGCTGCTGCCGTTTACTGTATTGTTGAAAGTAACACCGCTGCCGGAGAGAATGGGATTATTGGCAACAGTCACAGCATCTCCATAAGTTTGAGCGCCCGTTGTAGTGACATTGCCATTTAGTTCAGTTGTGCCGCCAGCATCTGTGGTTAAACTCACGCCCTCGACTGTTTGATTAAATGCGGTTATTCCTGTAGAGTTAGCAGTAATATTTCCTAATGCCTTGGTATTGCCAACTGCACCATTGAATGTAATATTACCCGTACCCCCATTTACAGTTAAGTCGCTGCCAATGTTATTGGCCTCAACAGTATTATTGAAAGTAACGCCACTGCCTGAAATAATCGGATTAGTGGCAATTGTGACTGCATCGGAGTAAGTTTGATTTCCAGTAGTGGTGACGTTGCCATTAAGTTGAGTTGTACCGCCTGGATCAGTAGTTAAATTGGCAGCATTTACCGCTTTAAATATGGTTGTAGCTGTACTGTTGGCGGTGATATTTCCTAATGCTGTGGTGCTGCCTACCGCACCTCCAAAAGTAATATTCCCTGTACTTGCATTCACTGTCAAGCTTTGACTGCCTATTGCCGTCCCATCAAGGGGGCTGTTAAAGCTGACATTGCCGCTGCTAGCAGTTCCAGATGTAGTGAGAGTAGTAGTGGGTTGAGTTAAGACAACTGGCGTTAAAAAGGTCACGTTACCACCGCTGCCAGCGGCGGCTGAAACATTAATATCACCGTTGAGGGTGATATTTCCTGTGCCAGGATTGAGCGTTATTATACCAGCAGCACTGGTACTATCAGCAGATGTAGTGCTGGTATTAATTGCTCCTGTTTGGATGCCTGATGCAGCCGTAAGCGCGATCGCACCTCCGTTGCCAAGAGATGAGCTAACATCTAGAGTTCCCGCAGTGGTGTTAATATTGCCATTCGTGCTGCTGATAGTAATATTTCTACCTGAGTTGAGGATACTACCTGTAGTAATATTTTTATCGGCTAATAGGGTAAAGTTAGCATTTCCTGTACCTGTAATATTGCCATTGCTCCCGTTAATGGAACCACCCACTCCCTGTGATTGCAAGGTCACGGGATAATTAAAATTAACATTTCCTGTCACAGAAATAGTACCAGTTCCATCACTTCTGCCAAGAGTAGCGGAAGAAAAATTATTTGATAAAGCGGCTAAGTCAGTTGCGCTTAAATCGAGTGTAGAGGGATTTTCAGAGCCACCTATTACAATATTTTGGTTGGGGGTAAAAGATTGAATTAGCAGGGGTGAATTAGCTGCTTGTACTGCATTAGCACCTCCCGTGAAGTCAATTTCATTACTGGTAATCGTAATACTTCCTGGTACTTGAGCTATGGCCGGAAAAGGAACAATTTTGCCTAATTGAATTGCGTTAGCAGCACTGAGGTTAATCGCACCACCACCATTATAGTAGATAATAGGGATAGAAATAGAATTGCCGCTTTGCAATGTAATGGCTCCACTTAACCCAGTGTTAAAAACAGAAGTAAGACCACCACTGTTGAGGGTAATATTTCCGGCTGCATTCAAATTAATATCTCCGCCAGGGCAACTACCACCACTACAACTGGTATCTATAGCTTGTATTTGCATACCTCCATTACTACTTGTAATGTTAACAGAACCGGGGACTAACCCCCCAAATGAACGAATGTGACCGACTGTGATATCATTAGCTGCGGTTATAGTAATTGTGCCACCAACATTTCCACCTACTGCTGATGAGCGTACATTATCACCAATGTTTGCTCCTACGGTAGTATCAATAGAACCCGTTTTACTGAATAATGAAATATTGCCTCCATTCCCACTAACGGTAGAAGCGTAAATATTAGCAGTAGTAATGTTTCCTCCGGCAGTGAGGGTGATGTTACCTCCTGCACCCGCACCTGATGAGCGGGAATTCAGAGCAGCAGTAGTAATATTACCGCCAGCAGTTGAGAGGGCGATCGCGCCTCCATTTCCTGAATTGGAACTGGAATTGACATTTCCAGCAGTAGTGTCGATCGCACCTGTCCCCCCAGTAACAGAAAGAGTAGTATTCCCTCCCGTACCTGCACCTCCTGAAGTAGAATTCAGAGCAGCAGTAGTAATATTACCGCCAGTAGTTGAAAGGGCGATCGCTCCCCCATTTCCTGAACTGGATCGGGAATCCAGAATTCCAGCAGTGTTAATAGAACCTGTTCCTCCGGTGACAGAAAGCCTGATATTCCCTCCTGTACCTGCACCAACAGCATTAGAACCCAAAATTCCAGTGGTAATGTTGCCACCAGCAGTGGAGAGGGCGATCGATCCCCCATTTCCTGAAGTGGAACTCGATTGCAGAAAATTAGCAATGGTGTTGATAGAACCTGTTCCTCCGGTGACAGAGAGGGTAATATCCCCTCCCGTACCTGCACCCAGGGAAAACGAAGCCAGTTTGTTAGTGGTAATGTTACCACCAACAGTTGAGAGGGCGATCGCTCCTGCATTTCCTATTCCTAAAGAGGATTGGGAATCCAGCTCTCCAGCAGTGGTGTCGATCGCGCCCGGACCTCCAGTAACTGTGAGGGTAATGTTCCCTGCATTACCTCCAACTAAATTATGGGAAGCCAGCCATTGAGTGGTAATGTTACCACCACCAGTAGTGGAGAGGGAGATGTCTCCTGAATTTCCTCCTGGTATAGCAGAGGAACCAATATCGGCAGCAGCGGTGTTGATATCATTGGTACTGGTGAGGCTAATATTTCCGCCCCTAGTACGAAGGTTGGCATTGACTGATATTGCATTACCAGCATTTAACGCGATCGCGCCATTCCCATTATTAATAATAGGGGAATTAACAGTAATATTGTTATTCGCTAGCAGCGTCAGCGAGTTGGGACTACCCCACAAAACGGGAGCATTAACTGTAATGTTGCCTGCACTGGTAGAAGGCGATGCAGTGGAAATCGTCACATTGCTTGCTCCCAGTTGTGTTTGCAGCGTTCCGTTATTAATCGTAGAAGTAGGGCCGGCGGGAGCAAATGTTCCGTTGCCCAATAAAGTGCCACCGGCATCAGGGTTGCCACCGATAGTGATGTCTGTAGGATCTAGCAATAGCGTCCCTGCAATGCCAAAAGGCGATCGCAAATCAACAAATCCTTGAAAATCCAGCGATTGCTTTCCCGACACTTCCACAAAGCCGCCATTCCCAGAAAACAAGCCACCTCTGGCCGTAATATTGCCATTAAAGCGAGTAGTTTCATCGGCCCAAACTATGACTCGCCCGCCATTCCCATTACTAACAGCATCAGCATTAATCGTCGAGTCGCTGCTAACAAAAGTCCGCCAAGCATTGGGCACAGTCCCCAAACCTTGATAATCTCCGCCAATCAGTACATTACCGCCGCCGTTAATCCCAGAAGCATCGATATTGCCTGCAATAACTCCTACTTTGTCGCCTAAAATATTTACAGTACCGCCAGTGTTGCCAGAGACATTGAGACTGCCGGATGCGATCGCAGTTCCCGCAGTTACAGGCACTGCAACATTCCCCGTCAACACAACTTCACCATTGGGATTTACCGTCAAACCCGTCGCCTGTGCCACACCTTGTCCAGTCAGCAACTCCGGCAAAGATAACACTGGCTGCGTCCAATTGTTTGGCAGCGAACTTTGATTTGCAGTCGGCTGAATATCCAAACTCAATAAATTTCCAGCTTGACTAATTCGCACCAAATTGTTACCAGGTACGGCGCCGATCAGAATATTGCCGCTAGGCGCAGTTACCTGACCATTATTGACAACCGTACCGCCGATCAAACTTAAACTTTGACCTGGTGTCACCGTCAGATTGCCTGCATTAATTATGCTTCCCCCTTGCAAATTTGTAAACGCAAAACTATTCGGTGTCCCAATTAAAGTTGCCCAATTGTTATTGCCGATCGCACTAAACCACTGATTGTTCCCAAAACCAATCCCTGTCGCCGTAGTAGCATTAAAAGATCCAGGCACATTGAGACTGGCATTCGGCCCGAAAATTATGCCAGCAGGATTCATCAAAAATAAATTGGAATTGCCGCCCGTAACTTGAATTAAGCCATTGATTAAAGAAGGATTACCCCCAGTAATCCTTCCCAAAATATTTTGAATATTCGGATTTGTCAGAAAGTTAGCCGTTTGAGCCTCGCTGAGGCCAAACTGAGTAAAACTGTGAAAAAGATTAGCCCCATCTCCGCTGAAAGACCCCCCGGAAATGTCGTAGCGGTTGCCGTTGGGAGTAACAAGTGTGTTAGTGCCGTCTGGTGTCGGGATAATGGGTTGCGCGTTTGCCGAACCCGCCGCTGCACTCAGCCAGCTAACAATGAATAACCATCCGAGCAAATGTAGTTTGTTGGGTGTCATTGTGTTTACAGATGGTGCTTAAAGTGCGATCGTATTTATTTCTCCTATTTTTACTCCTAAAAATTTCTCCTGTCAATAGGAGCAGCCTATTTTTAGTTGCCGAATAATTGGCCGTGAAAAAGGAAATGTATGTTTTTAATTAGTATGATTTACTTAAAAACAATTTTTTTTACTAGAAATCAAGCGCGGGAAATGAAACTTGGTTTCTTTTTTGGACCGAAAACATCCAGGATACCCGCCACGTGATTCATCCGTCCAGAAATAAAAAACCTGTATCCGATAAAGGAGCCCCCGAATTTCTCCGTGGGATCAAGGCTTCAATTCTAAAATCTAAAATCTAAAATCTAAAATCTAAAATCGATTGACTTTCACTGCTTCCCTGACCCAATTAGCTTAAAAAACCGGGTTAATGCGTCCGGGACTGTTGGTGAAAATCTGGCACCGAACGCGAGGTTTAGGGGTTTAAAAAACTCGGAATTTTAGTCAAAACTACGTAAGTACCGATCGCCTCTTATACAGCTTGCTTAGAGTGGAAAAAAACTCGCTCACCTCCCTACTCGCGATCGCAGCCACTTCTTTCTGCATACGGCGAGCAGTTGGCAGCGCGCTTTGAGGAGCAACGAACCCAACAGCCGAATTTCTCTCAAAAACTTTATATTTTTTGGAGGATCTTTACCAAAACTTTATAAAGCTCGATTAAAATTTTTATGTATTTTTGAGGAAAGCCAATATTTGCAAGTCTTGCACTCAACTTTAGACCGTTACCGAAACCAAGTAAATGTAGTACGTTGGAAGTCTAGGCAGGGTGAAAATCTTGCTGTTACAGATTAAAATGTGTCAATCTGGTGTCAGTGAAAACTCTTAGAAGAAGCACTCATTTACTCCAAAACACCCTTAAGTGAGATATGTATGTAGATTCACTGGTGTGGAGCCTCTTCTTTAGGTTTGACGATCGTCCTAAATATCGCAGGCTCGCGATCGTCTATTCGCGTCACGGCAACATGGCATTTAGGGCATTTTGGGCCTTACTACCTAACAATACTGGAGGAATCAGGGTTATGACTACCTTAACGCTAGTCAAAAAAACATCTTTTACAGTCGCCAGCTTGGCAACCACAATGTTGCTCAGCATCTGCACGCCCGTCCGAGCTTTCATGTTTGGCACGAGCGGCATCCAGTTCGATCGAGACACCAGCATCAATTTTACATTCGACCAATCTCAGGGACTATACCAGTCCAGTTTGTGGGTAGCCCAATCCCAGCAGGACAACACGGGCTACAGCAACATATCCACTCTGTTTAACGAAACTAAACCCTCAGATAACGGCTCCGCCAACAAGGGAGAAGGAACCTTCGGCAACGCTGTCACATCCCCAGACGGCAAAATTACCCAAAGTTTCACCTTTCTCAAAGATCAAATTTACGCCCTCCTGCTTTGGAGCGACACCGGCACTGGCAAGCCCTTCGAGCAATACGTCTCCAGCAGCACCTTTATGAACAGCAGCCTCTGGTTCGCCGCCGACACCAGATTCAGCAGAATTGAATGTCTGACAACTGGATGCCAGCAAGCCGTGTTTGGCGACTTTGAGCTCAACTACAAATCCAGCAATCCATTTAGCACCGTCAACGATGGCAAGGGCCCAGAGCAGTTTCAATCTGCGACAACAGAACAACTCGCTAAGGGTACAAAGATTTCCTTTGACGATGGCAGCAAAGGAAATGACGTTGACTTTCAAAACTTTAGCCTGTCGGCTGAGTTAGTCCCCGAACCAGTCCCCGAACCAGTCACAGTATTCGGGACTATGCTGGGGATCGGGGCTTTGGCAGCAGCTCGCCGGAAAAAAAAGCGAGGGCAGTAACCATAAAAATGACTCTTAACCAGACCCATACAAATCTAAATAGTGCGTCTGTTCAGTGGTACTCTGAGAAATAGCATTTCTAAATGTTAAGACTTTTTCCATAACGGGAAAAATAGCATCCTAACAAAGGCACTATTCATGGTATCCACCGCAGAAAAAACGAACGTAGGCTACATCACTCAAATCATTGGGCCGGTTGTAGACGTAAAATTCCCAGGCGGCAAACTGCCCCAAATCTATAACGCTCTCACGATTTCCGGCAAAAACGAAGCAGGTCAAGACGTTGCCGTTACCTGCGAAGTTCAACAACTGCTCGGAGACAGCCAAGTGCGTGCAGTTTCCATGAGTACCACCGACGGCTTGGTGCGTGGCATGGAAGTAGTAGATACCGGGGAAGCAATCCAAGTTCCCGTCGGCATCCCAACTCTCGGCCGGATTTTTAACGTCATCGGTCAACCCGTAGACAACCTCGGCCCGGTCAATACTTCCGAAAGTATGCCCATCCACCGCAACCCGCCGGCTTTCACCGAACTGGAAACCAAGCCTTCGGTGTTTGAAACTGGGATCAAGGTGATTGACCTGCTCGCCCCTTACCGTCGCGGCGGCAAAATCGGTTTGTTCGGCGGCGCAGGCGTCGGCAAAACCGTGATTATGATGGAACTCGTGAACAACATCGCCAAGGCTCACGGCGGCGTGTCCGTGTTCGGCGGTGTGGGCGAGCGCACCCGCGAAGGTAATGACCTCTACAAGGAAATGATCGAGTCGGGGGTTATTAACGAAGAAGACCGCAGCAAATCAAAAATTGCTCTGGTTTACGGTCAAATGAACGAGCCGCCTGGTGCTCGGATGCGCGTGGGCCTGTCGGCTCTGGCGATGGCCGAATACTTCCGCGATGTCAGCAAGCAAGACGTGCTGCTGTTCATTGACAATATCTTCCGGTTTGTGCAAGCGGGCTCTGAGGTATCGGCTCTGTTGGGTCGGATGCCTTCGGCTGTGGGATATCAGCCGACTCTCGGTACAGACATGGGCGACTTGCAAGAACGGATTACTTCGACTACCGAAGGTTCTATTACTTCGGTTCAAGCTGTGTACGTACCTGCGGATGACTTGACTGACCCCGCACCGGCTACGACTTTTGCTCACTTGGACGCTACAACTGTGTTGTCTCGCGGCTTGGCTGCGAAGGGGATTTATCCGGCTGTTGACCCGCTGGATTCTACGTCTACGATGTTGCAAGTTAGCGTTGTCGGCGAAGAGCACTATGGTGTTGCTCGTCAAGTGCAGTCTACTCTGCAACGCTATAAGGAATTGCAAGACATTATTGCAATTTTGGGCTTGGATGAGCTGTCGGAAGATGACCGCTTGACGGTTTCTCGCGCTCGCAAAATTGAACGCTTCTTGTCTCAACCGTTCTTTGTGGCTGAAGTGTTCACCGGTTCCCCCGGCAAGTACGTCAAGCTGGCAGATACCATTAAGGGCTTCCAGATGATTTTGGCTGGCGAACTTGATGAATTACCGGAACAAGCGTTCTATTTGGTGGGCGACATTAGCGAGGCGATCGCCAAAGCTGAAAAAATGAAAGCTGACGCCAAGTAATTTTAGTCATGAGTCATTAGTCATTGGTCATTAGTCATTGGTCATTAGTTGTTAACAGTTAAAAGTTAACAGTTAACAACTAAGTGACTGATGATAGCCGACGGCTGACTAATGACTAATTACTAATGACTGGTGACTGCTGACTGCTGACTAATGACTAATGACTAATGACTAAGGACAATTTATGACATTAACTGTGCGCGTAGTGGCCCCAGACAAAACTGTTTGGGATTCTAATGCTGAAGAAGTAATTCTGCCGAGCACCACAGGCCAACTGGGTATCTTGAGCGGTCACGCTCCCATGTTGACAGCTTTGGATACCGGAGTGATGCGCGTCCGTCCCGGCAAGGAATGGGTGTCTATTGCTCTGATGGGTGGCTTTGCAGAAATCCAAGAAAACAAAGTTACTATTCTTGTCAACGGCGCTGAAAAAGGCGAAACCATTGATAAAGAAGCTGCTCGTACTGCTTACACCGAAGCAGAAGCTCGTTTGCAAAAGGCTACTACCGGCACTTTGCAAGAGCAAATTCAAGCTAAGCAAGCCATCAAACGCGCGAGAGCTCGTTTTCAAGCTGCCGGCGGCACGATCTAGCGATCGCGGGTAGGGACATAGTGCTTTTGTAGCAGGGACACAACATTGTTCATAGGTGTCAACAACCAGCCTGAAAGCCTTGAGAAATCTCGTTTTTACCTGAGTCCAGATCCCCCTAAATCCCCCTTAAGAAGGGGGACTTTGATCGGAGTCTTGTCCCCCCCTTCTTAAGGGGGGCGCCAGGGAGATCGAACCCTAATAGTCAAACAGCAGACCGGTATTACGTTTGACGTTAAGTTGACACTAATGAACAATGTTGTGTCCCTACTTTTTTCTTAAATTCCAACTTCCGACAATAGAGATTGCATTGTTTCCCAAGATAACCCCTGCTGAAGATAGCGGGGGTTATTTGGATTGTAGGGGCTCTCCAGTCGATCGACACTGACAATTTTTGCTTCCTCCGGCAAAACAGGAACGTCTGGATCGAAAGCAGTCGATCGGGTCAGGGAGCTAGAAAAGCCTTTAAAAATAGCAATTTCATCGAATTCGCCGTCTATTTCGGCCTTGACGATTAAAACTTCGTGCGATCGTTTTACCGTGTATTGTTCCAAGCGGCGAGCAATAGAGTCAGCCATAGCAAATCTCACTTTCCTGAAATCTGCTATAATATAGCTTAATTTTGCGGCTAATTTTAGGGACATCCCGCTAAAATCTTATTTTTAATTCGAGCTTTTTTAACCGCAGGAAGTAAGCGGACATAATATAAGTCCTGTAAAAAACATCGGGAAGATTTTCCTCCTGCAAACCTGCTTGTCCCATATTTTATGAGCCACAGAAAGACTAGGTTTAAATTATCGTTTTCCAGTCAAATGTTTATTAAACGGCGTTTTCCTTGGGGATAGACGCTGCTATTTATGCTAGCTTTTTGCTTGATTTGAACTCGGACAAGTTGCAACTCAGAGCTAATAAATAACTGTTTACGGGGCGGCAATTCTAGTTAGTGACTTAATTTTCGCTCCTTTGGGCGATCGAGAAAAATATATGTGCCGATTTGTCGATCGAGTCACAGTAAAAGGAAAAACATCGGCCGTGTCGGTGTTTAAAATTAATGATGCCGCAACCGAACCAAGCATTGAAATAAAACCCGATATTTCTATTATTTAAAAGGCTTCTGGAGCGGTAGTTCGAGCAAAGTTTTACTAATTTGCAAAAAAAAATTCAAGAAGATTTGCGAAATAAATACTCAAGATAAGTTAGCACCAATTTACTCTCAGCGCTCTCGGAAGAATCGAATGTATGGAGGGCCACCAGGATGGTCGGGGATAGAAGCTTTGGATGAAAAGTAGTAAAAGTAACATTAAGCTGACGGCAAAAATTTTTCTGTATTTATCCGGTTTTTGTACCTGGCCTCAGTCATAATACATTTAAGCCGAAGCATTCGACCCCAAAATTCGGAGTTTTTCTGAAAGATACGCCGTTGAGTGCGCTGCTTTTGACTTCAAACTCGCATATACTGCGGAAAGCTATGCGAGAATTAAACTCAGTTTCTATGAAAAATCTCAGGTGGGACAGCGATTCAGGAAGAAACCAAAAATCGGGTTTTTCTTGCGTAAGTTTTGTTTAAGTACAAAATGGTTTAGAATACTGACCAGCGGTAAATCTTCGCTCCGAGTATTAACTGTGTCTTTAAAGCTAAATTAATGTTATGTCCACTCTTTCTATCAAGCGCTTGGTGGCCAAACTTTCTGGAAAAGCCACGCTCCAAACTGTACTCATAGTTCCGTTTGTCTTGCAAGTATTTGCAGCGGTGGGTATTGTGGGATATTTATCATTTAGGAACTCTCAAAGAGCAGTGAATGACCTTGCGGATCAATTGATGGGGGAGGTGAGCAATCGCATCGAGCAAAATTTGAGAACTTATCTGCAAACTCCGCACAAAATCAATCAAAGCAAGCTGGATGCAGTGAAACTGGGTTTTGTGAACATGAGAGACTTGTCAGCTTGGGAAAAGTATCTGTGGCGACAAGTACAATTATATCCTTATATCAATTTTACATCGATCGCTAATTCAGATGGAGAATATCGCACTGGCGAAAAGATGTCTAACGGCACTTTATTGATTAACGCATCGGGCCCGTCTACAAATTTTGATTTTTATTCTTACAATACTAATGATACGGGCGATCGCACTACAGTAGCCGCCTCCGTTAAAAACTTCGACATCCGGCAGCACCCTTCCTACACCTATGCGGCTCTAGAAGCCAAACCAACTTGGAGTTCAGTTTATGTATCCTTCCTAGAACCCACCTTGCTCCTCAGCGCGCTGCAACCAGTTTACAACAGCCAGAAACAGCTAGAAGGAGTATTAATTGCTGCTTTGCGTCTCGACAGTATCGGTCAATTTTTAAACAGCCTCAAAATAGGCAAATCCGGTCAAACTTTTATTATCGAAAGAAACGGCACGCTGCTGGCAACTTCCACACCCGAAAAACCTTTCCGCACCCAAAACGGTCAAAAAGAACTGTTTAAAGTTACAGAAAGCAGCGATGCAGTAACGCAAACTACAGCTAAATATTTAGAAACTCACTTTCACAACTTGAACAAGATTACCAAATCGCAGCAACTCCATTTTGAAATAAATGGGAAGCAGCAATTTTTAAAAGTCCTGCCCTTCCAAGACGACAAGGGTTTAGATTTGCTGATTGTCGTTGTCGTTCCCGAAGCCGACTTTATGGAACAAATTCAGGCCGGCAACCGCACTACAGTGTTGCTATGTCTGGCAGCTTTGGGCATGGCAACTGTGTTAGGAATTATCACTTCTCGCTGGATTATCAAACCTCTTATAAAATTAAAAAATGCAGCAATAGCGTTGTCTGAAGGACAATTTGACAAAACTGTAAAGCTCGATCGCTCCGACGAGTTGGGCGTACTTGCCGCTGCTTTTAACAGCATGGCAGCACAACTGCAAGCATCTTTTACTGCCTTAGAAACTAAAAATACCGAATTGCAGCGACTGGACAAACTAAAAGACGAATTTTTAGCCAATACTTCCCACGAACTCCGCACTCCCCTCAACGGCATTATTGGGATTGCAGAATCTTTAATAGACGGTGCTACCGGACAACTGCCAGACTCAACAAATTTTAACTTAGCTTTAATTACATCATCGGGCAAAAGATTGTCTTCTTTAATTAACGATATTCTGGACTTTTCTCAGCTCAAACACAAAACGATAGAACTGCAAATTAAGTCCGTCGGTATTCGAGAAATAGTCTCTGTAATTCTCACTTTGTCTCAGCCATTAGTAGGCAAAAAAAACTTGCAGTTGATTAACTCAGTAGATCCTGAATTGCCGCCAATAGCAGCCGACGAGAATCGCTTGCAGCAAATACTTTACAACTTAATCGGCAATGCGATTAAATTTACCGAAAGCGGCCGAGTAGAAATTTCTGCAGAATTGGTAACTGGCAAGGCACAATCACCCCTTAATCCCCAATTAGCTATTAGTGTATCTGACACCGGTATTGGCATCCCCGAAGATAAATTAGAGCGAATTTTTGAATCCTTTGAACAAGCTGACGGTTCCACTGCTAGAGAATATGGCGGCACGGGTTTAGGGTTAACTGTTGCCAAGCAATTAGTGGAATTGCACGGAGGTAAAATTTCGGTATCTTCAACTGTAGGCGTTGGTTCCCAATTCACCTTTACTTTGCCCCTCTCTGAGAATCAACCGGAATTTAGCAGCATACAGCCGCGTTTAACCGAGGCCTCTCCCATTTTTATCACTCCTGAACTAGCCCGCCAATCATCTATAATAAATTCTCAGGTATCAGACAATAGCGACTTTCTAGAAAGTGAAAAATTAAAAATTTTGGTAGTTGATGATGAGCCGATTAATATTCATGTCATCATCAACAGTCTTTCTGTAGCAAACTACGAGATTACTCAAGCGAGCAACGGCTTAGAAGCTTTAAATCTGATTGAATCAGGATTTAAGCCAGACTTAATTTTACTCGATGTAATGATGCCCCAGATGACGGGTTATGAAGTATGTCGAGAAGTCCGCAAAAAATACTCGCCTTTAGAAATGCCGATTCTGATGCTGACGGCCAAAAATCTAACTACCGACTTGGTAGAAGCTTTTAACTTAGAAGCAAATGATTATGTAACTAAACCTTTTATCAAAAAAGAATTGTTGGCTAGAATTAACACGCAAATTCGCCTAGCCAAACTGAATGCAGCCTACGGCAGGTTTGTGCCACACGATTTTCTCAACTTGCTGGAAAAGCCGAGTATTATTGAAGTAAAATTAGGCGAACATCAGGAAAAAAATATGACAGTGCTGTTTGCTGATATTCGCTCGTTTACGGCGCTTTCCGAAAATATGACACCGGATGAAAATTTTGCATTTATTAATACTTACTTGGGAAGGGTTAGCCCTGCAATCAGGAAGAATAACGGGTTTATTGACAAATACATTGGGGATGCAGTCATGGCACTGTTTCCTACATCTCCTGAAGATGGTGTGCGAGCAGCAATTGATATGCAGAAAGAAGTAAATCTCTATAACCAACAGCGAGAAAAAAATGGCTTGTTTCCGATCGCGATCGGCGTCGGTTTGCACGCGGGCAATTTGATGTTGGGTACCATTGGCGAGCGAGAACGGATGGAAAGTACGGTGATTGCTGATGCGGTGAATCTCGCGTCTCGTTTGGAAGGATTGACTAAGGTTTACGGCGCGGGCATTCTAGTTAGCGGTGCAATTATCGCTCGCCTCGACGATCCAGAAAGATATAAGTACAGATTTGTCGATCGAGTAACGGTGAAAGGAAAGACAAATGCTGTGTCGGTGTTTGAAATATACGATACAGAAACAGAGCAGAGCATTGTACTCAAGCAGCAAACTGCGGAGGTTTTTCAAGAAGCTCTCAATTTTTACTACGAGCAAAAATTTGTTGCCGCCCAAAAAGTATTTCAGAATATTTTACAAATCAATCCGGACGATCGGGTAGCAATGCTGTATTTCAAACGGTCTCGCAAGTATCGAATGTACGGAACCCCCGAGGGGTGGTCGGGCGTGGAAACTTCGACGGAGAAATAGGGCGCGAACTGCACGCCCTACTCTGTTTAAAATATGGTTGTACAAACTTTAAAATATAGTTGTACAAACGCCTAATTTATTCCAAGTTTTAGGGCCGACAATGCCATCAGCAACGAGTTGTTCTTGCTTTTGAAAATTGATGACTGCTTGTTGGGTTTTAGGGCCGAATCCTCCATCAGTAGTTACGGAAAATCCGCTGGCGTTCAAGAGTCGCTGAAGGTAGCGAACGTCCTCATTTTGGGTGACGCCATCGTTGCGTTTGAGTAGGGGAAAATAACGGCAGGAAGGTAATTCCATGTGAATTGCGTTTGTGGTTTGCATAGTTTGAGTCTCCATTGGTTGTTTGCAAGTTGTTTGAAAGCAGAGAAGTGCGGAAATGATGTTAATAGTCCTGGATGCACTTTTGACGGGCTGAAACGGGGTTTTGGCTTCGCTCAACCACCAGTTTTTTTAGCGTTTCTGGGGGCTGAAACGAAGTATTGTTGTGAAAAAACCCAGTTTCTTGCTAGCCGTGCGCCTAGGATTAGTTAACTTGGATTTAACATCCGGGTTCATCTGTATAACAAGCACCTAATAGACTCCAAGTTTGAGGGCCGACAATGCCATCAACAGCAATCTTATTTTCCTTTTGAAATTTGATGACTGCTTGTTCGGTTTTTGGGCCGAAGAATCCATCAGTTGCGACGGGATATCCGTTTTTAACTAAGGATTGTTGGAGATAGCGCACGTTTTGATTGGCAGTGGTGCTATTATTTCGTTTCAGTGTGGGCAGTGAAGAGCAAAGAGGCAATTGAGCGTAAATTGAATTTGTGGTTTGCATGGTTTGATTGGGGATTAGTGGTTGGCAAGTCGTTTGAACTTGCTATTCCCCAGTTGTAGCTGTGGGTGGAAGTGCTTTAACAGTCGCTTTTTATAGTGACGCTTATCTGGGGTAGCTCAGATGAGTGACAGCCCGCTATCAAATCCGTTTTGTACAGAGTAATTGTCAAAGGCAAACAGCAGCAAATTTCCATTTTTTATCAACTTTTAGCATCTTTGCCGGAAGCCCCACACCATACCTGTAGGGCTGTTGGTGTCGGGATGAATAGGCAGATTGACGTAGGGAAAGCGAGTCAATCAATCGTGTTACAGTGTAATCGCTCCACTGTTGTATAAGCTGAGTAAGGGTCTTTTCTAGAGAGGAGGAAAAAATTCTGTATTTAAAGCTCATTAACCATGTGAGCGAAAAGGGCGATCGGGAAAATGGGTCTGGGGTTGCGACTTTAACTTAGAAGTGATATCGTAGTATCGGTAGATAGTAGATTTCCGGCTGTCAAACAACTTGAGAATTGAATCAATGACAATTTCTGTAACTATCGGGTTAAAGTCGGAAATAAAGTCGTCGGCGTTGAGATTTTCTCGAAAAAATTCCTTAGCTCGATCGCACTGATAGCGCATTTCGTCAAACCCAACAATTTTTACCACAAACGTTGTCAGTGGCGAGTTCTCCAAATCGGTTTTAGAAGTGCTTTTAGCCCGCCCATTTTCTAATAAATTCAATACTTCCGCTTCTAAACCACTTTTAGGTTGGTAAGGTTTCTCTATTTCGGGAAAAAAGCTTTCTAGGCGCACGCAGTTAGCAGCTTGATCGGGAAATCCTCCCATCATCATCGCCAGAGAAACATCTATCCCCAAACCTGAAGAAAGAGCTTCTAGCAGGGCTAGGGCAGCCAGTTTGCACCCCAAATAAAGCTTCGCAATTTCGAGATTGTACTTAGCAGTAGTTTCCCAGCGCTGATAGGTGCGATCGTCTGGATATCCCTCAAACTGCCGGAAAATTATTTCTGGCTTGAGATAATTCAGAAAACCTTCCATCTTCACCAAAGCAACTCGGTAGTCGCGAACCGTGTAAAAACCCCAGCAGATGAGATTGTGATTGGTTTCCGGCAGTAAATTCCAGGTATTTGCCAAAAAATGGGCTGAACTATGGTGAGCAAAACTCATCACATCCCGGTTAGAGATTCGCACAGCTTTTTTGACCGTTTCCCGCATTTCCTCGTCCGTTAAACTGAGGTTAAACAGGCTATTTATTGCTTGCAAGCGCTCATAAAGGCGCTGGCTTACCGTTACTCCCGCATCGGCGACGCGAAAAGGAATTGTTGCTTCAATGCAGCCTGCAATTTGAAGCAATTGCTCGCATTTTAGAAATGGTTCTAGAGCTTTTGCTGCTACCACAGCGCTAAGAAATTCGTTTTGTCCGGCCAAAGGATTGAGAACTTCGCCCGGTTCAAAATTGAATACCAGCATTACCATCTCGAAGGTAGCATCCGCAGGCAGTTCAGATTTATCCCGAATTTGTAGCTGTTTGTTAACCTCTTTTGCAACAGGAGTGATGTAGTAGCTGACGTTAAAGTTAATGCTGCGATCGACTTGCAGGTAGACGGTATCGTGAAATAAAGCTGCCAAAACCTCGATCGCATCTTCATCTCCCCCCACATCAAAAATATGTTCGGGAGTGTGAAAAAACCGCCAGGGCCCCATCATCGGTTGAACAATCAGTTCGGCAATCCGAGCGAGTTCACTTGGTTCGACTTTTGCTTCCAGGCGATCGATCGCCCAAATCAGCCTGTCTAAGCACTGTAAGTAGGCTTGTTTGCTATCCATCACAGTCTTTCCCAATAACATTGCTGTCAGTCGATTTTAGATTTTAGATTTTAGATTTTAGATTTACTCCACAGATGAATCTGGAAGCTTGAACCTTGGTCTAAAATTTTTATATCTCCACGACAGGAGTCGGGCCATTGTATTCGTTTTTGGGCGGGTCACGTCAGCCACCCTGGTGTTAGTTTGATTCTTTCGTAGATGCGCCCCGGCTTTTTTGACTTGGGATATTTGAGGTTTTTGTTGAAGACTTTAGCGGGTATTTAGGAGGCAAATACTTACTTAAACTCAACTTAATTTCCAGTTGCTGACCTCCCCTGTTTTCCTAGCCGAATTAGCACAAAATATGACAAGTAAAGTACATAAATTGCTAAACCTATCATACCCAACAATCCCAAAAATTGAGGGTTTGCCGTAGGGTGAAACATTTGTTTGTACAGCCAAGGTGGATCTAACCAAACGCGGCAAAAAGGTTCATCAATTATCTGAATTTGAGATTTAAAGGCACAGCTTAAGAAGAAAAGTTGAGCTAGAGCGCCCAAACCGCTGTAAACAGTAATCGCCCACCGCCAAGCTGTAAAAGCCAGTTTCAGGGGCGACTGCGGTCGATCGGCAATTTCTTCGTTTAAATCCTCCCAAAACCACAGACTAGCAGGAATTAAGGCCCTCCCAATCACCGACGATACAAAGCTCACAGGCAGCGCAGCCATCATCAGGTAAAGTGTAATTGCCAGCAAACTCGCCACCCGCCAATAAATAATCGACAAACGGACGATCGCCTCAGCTTTTGCCACAACAGCCCAAATCAGCACTACCAGCGGGATCGAAATTGTTAATAACACAGACAACCGATAATCCATCCACACCAGTGGTTGAAACCAAGGCCCGGTGGCTGCCAATAAAAGACTCAACATCTTTGGGAAAATATACTCACTTATTAGTCACAAATTTTACTACAAAAATGCTAAAAAATCCGCAACCAGAACACGGTCTTAATGTTTTAGTTACTGCTACCTTTTCTAAGGTACTTGGCGCGCTTTGAAGGGTACTTGAGACACGATAGACGGCAATACGCTTGAGTTAAAACTGTTGATTCCTCAGATATCTCCTTCCCATCCTGGCAGCGCTTGGGGGACGCAAGAGCCAAAAATTCTTGTCCCCCAAGAGGCAGGGCGGTTTCATTCTCACGAAAATCGCGGTTTTGACTCTTGTAGTGCCAAGAATGCCTACCCCCCACAGACGATTTCACAAGCGTTTCAGACATGGGGGCAGCCACTCTTTGCTGCCCCTACAAGAGAATGAAACAGCCCTGGTTGGGCGGCACGGGGGAAGCTGGCGGATTTGAACCGTATGGGGATAGAGGGCAACTCTCGCCATTATTTCAAGGCTCAACCCCTAAAATAAAATTCTCCCGCGCCAAAAGTTAGATTTCGGCGCGGGAGGGAAGGCATAGAGCTAAATGGCTCGTTTATTCCTCGTAGATGCGGCACTCAGCAGCGTCAGGATTGTCGTCGCAAAATTTTTCAAAAGAATTCTTAGGTTTGACTTGCTTTTGGTGGGAAGCTTCTGCTTGCAGTTCTTCAACTGCGTCCCACGCCGCCGCGCATTCCCCGGAAGTAGCGCCCTTGGCGTCACAGACGGTACGAGCGCTTTCTAGTTCTTCTTCAATTTTTTCTTGGATGTTGACGGAGGGTGTTGTTGTCATAAAAAAAACTCGGTAAGTGGGAAACGAGCGTGGCTTTAGCCCGCTCGTGGAAAACGACTCGGCGATTTCAATCGCCTTGAATCCCCTCCGGCGAGGGTTCGAGAGGGAATTTAATCAACCTCTCCGGTGAGGTATGATTGCCTCAATCTCCCATTTCTGGGGTAAAGTTAGCACGCGCCTTTGTTTAGTGAGCTTGTTAGGCCCAAAGCACTGTAAAGCGTGACTTTAGAACTGTTTAACCTTCAGCGACAGAGCAAGGAACTAGCTACGCATTCTCCCGGTGTCGTGACTCAAAAAACTTAGCCAGTTAAGGCGATAGCTGGTCAGTACAGCTTGCGAGAGATTTCTCTTACAAGCGAGCGTGGCTTTAGCCCGCTCGTTACTGACCTTATTAAGTAAGAAAGGTTTTCTTTTTGGATGTTAGTTTGGGTTGGATTTGCTGTTTCGGTCTGGCGACCCCAGCTAATAATAGCTTGAGAGGCGCGACTGTTGCAGCAGCCCAGAGAGAAACCATCCATAAGTATGAGCGCATTAGCCGTCTCTACTTCCTGCTTTACTAGCCCGTAGGCGGATTCTAGTCCACAGGCATCAATGTAGGTCGAGCCAACCTTACTTTTGATGAAAACATTACACGAGGTTGGTGTGTCAAACTGTATTGAGCTTTATCTTTTAAGATTTAGCTGAACATGGGATTTAACAGTTAACAGATTAATGGGACACTCATGTTAACTTATGTTAACACAAGAACGGCGATCGAGGGGGAATCGATCGCCCAAGAATAGCGTCCCCCCAGCGGTCAGTTCCGGTTAGCGTAATGTATAGAGATAGTTTTATAGAGAAGTTTGCCTTATGTACACCCAAAACCAAATGCAGTGGGTCAGCGCTTTATCAACCCGTCCCTCTTTGGAATCCGCCCTCAAAGAAGTTATAGAACAAGCCGATCGCGACCTAGAAGGCCCGGCCGATTTAGCGCTGATATTTATCTCGTCTGCCTTTGCCAGCGAGTATTCTCGGCTGATGCCTTTACTCCGAGAACTGCTGCCAGTGCCCGCGATCCTGGGCTGTGGCGGGGGAGGAGTCATCGGCACGAACCGGGGCGGCCTCACCGAAGAAGTCGAGGGATCTCCCGCAGTCAGCCTGAGTCTGGCCCGTTTGCCGGGAGTGAATGTCAGAACTTTTCACGTCGGTGCAGAAGAACTGCCGGACTTAGATAGTCCCCCGGATACTTGGGTGGATCTCTTGGGCGTGCCGGCCCAGGAAGAACCGCAGTTCATCATCTTGGCCGACCCCTTTTCCGCAAAAATTAACGATTTGCTGCAAGGGCTAGATTATGCCTATCCGGGCGCGGCGAAGGTAGGGGGACTCGCTGGGGGGGACGGTGCGGGCAGGGGCGCGGCGCTGTTTTGCGACTATCACCTTTACCGAGAAGGGACGGTTGGGGTAGCTTTGAGCGGCAATATAGTTTTGGAAACGATCGTCGCTCAAGGCTGCAGACCGATCGGGCATCCTTATCGGGTGACGGAAGGAGAACGCAATATTTTGCTGAAACTCGAAGAACAAACCGACGATACGGGCAGCGCGGGCATCGAGCGATCGCCCTTAGAGGCGTTGCGAGAGTTAGTTCAAACTTTGAGCGAAGAAGACCGAGAATTAGCTCAGCACTCGTTATTTGTAGGCTTAGTCAGCGATGAATTCAAGCTGACATTAGAGCCGGGAGATTTTTTAATCCGCAATCTGTTGGGAGTAGATCCGAAAGTGGGGGCGATTGCGATCGGCGATCGAGTCCGTCCCGGACAGCGCATCCAATTTCACCTGCGGGACGCGCGCACCTCCGCAGAAGACCTAGAAATGCTGCTCGATCGCTATCAGCGGGCCGCCGAGTACAGCGGTACATCCAGCGCCGGCGCCTTGATGTTCTCTTGTCTGGGGCGCGGTGAAGGGCTTTACGGCCAATCGAACTTTGACTCCCGACTGTTTGGCCGATACCTCAAAAACATCCCGCTGAGCGGCTTTTTCTGCAACGGCGAAATCGGCCCCGTCGGCGGCAGCACATTTCTGCACGGCTACACCTCCGTATTCGGGATTTGTCGCCAAAATTCATAATTTGTGAACGGTTGACTGTTGACTGTTGACTGTTGACTGTTGACTGTTGACTGTTGACTGTTAACTGTTGACTGTTAACTGTTGACTGTTGACTGTTGAAAATCTAAAATCTAAAATCTAAAATCTAAAATCGATCGACGGATGACCAATAAATAAAAGCGGCAGTCGCCTGCCGCTTTTAGCTGTAACTAGATGTCTGGAAACCTTAGAAACTAAAGGTAGTACGGAGGAGTCCGACCCAGATATCCTCGTTTCTGTTGTTGTGTTCGGGGTTTAGAATCACGTAAACGCCCGGTGTCACCGAAATAAAGTCATTGACTTGGAAGCGATAGAAACCCTCTAAGTGATAAGAGGTGTTGCGGTTTCTGGCGACATCACTCTCGGTAACTTTTGGCGGTACACCGAAGACGAAGCCGAGGACGTTGCCTTGTCGGGCAAAATCTCCCAGGGCCACAGTGATAGCACCATTCTGGATGGTAGCGTCATTGTTGCCGCCCCGCAGTTGTTCAGCCTTCGTATAACCGTACCAACCGCCAATCTGAAAGCGACTGCTGGGTTTGAAGTTAACTTGCACGCCAAAGTTATCAGAGCCAGTGGCTGATTGACCGAAGGGCCGGTTAGCCAAGGCACTGCCGGTGCCGCCCATGATGCCAACATCGCCTGCCCGATTGTATTTCCGGGTGTAAGTCAAGCCCAAGTCAAACGGTCTGCTAAAAAAGCCTATCTGACCCAGAGCGCTGAAAGAACCGTTGAAAACGCCCTGGCCGTTTGCAGGGTTGGGAGCGTCGCCGTCGGAGGCCAGATAGCCTGCGGTAGCTCGGAGGCTGCCCAAGTTGAAAGTCACACTTGCGCCTGCTCCCTGCGGGCCGCGGAATACTGCCGGGTTGCGAACTCCAAATCTCGAAAGTGAACCCGAACTCGTAGAGTTACCAAAGGTAGAAGCCTGGTCTGCAATTTCATCTAGGTCAAGTCCTTTAGGACCGACAAAGACTGTAGCGGCACCCATCGGGAACCGATAGTACACCTCGTCTAGTGTGAATTGGCTGCCATCATCGCCGTCAAAGGCCAAGCGAGCCATGTTGGTACCGGTAGCCGTGGCTCTATCGTAGCGGGCGGTGTTGACTGCTTGCAAGCGGGTTCTGAGTAAGTCTCGACCGGTGAAGCTGGTGTTGAAGTTCAACCGCACCCGGTAGCCGAAGTTGGTAGACGTTTTGTCGTCGTGAAGCCCGACACCATCTCCGAAGGTGTCGCTGACGGCAAAGATGGCTTCTCCAGCCAATTTCGTTGTGGTGGAGAACTGGTTGGCTTCGAGTTCTGCGGTGCGAGCTTCTAGGCCGTCTACTCGTCCGCGCAGGGTAGCGAGTTCGGCTGCAAATTCTTCTTGCAGGCGTTGCAGGATGGCTAAGTCGTCTCGGGTAACCAAGTTACCTGTTGACCCAATTAGTTTGGTTATGTTGTCTAAGCAAGCGTTGACGCCGGCTGCAAATTCGTAGCGAGTCAGGGCGCGGTTGCCGCGGAAGGTGCCGTCGGGATAACCTACGATACAACTGTAGCGTTCGACTAGGGATTGCAGGGCTTGGAATGCCCAATCTGTCGGGCGCACGTCGGAGAGCTGAGAGACTGATGTCACCTGGGACATGGTTCCCGACGGTTGGGCCGGCAGCGCTTGGGGAGCAACAGGGACGATGGGGCCGCCCATTCCGGCGGCTGGTGTCTGAGCAATTTCTACCTTAGTAGCTGGGGTAGTAGCTGGGGTAGTAGCTGGGGTGCTGGCTACTGCTGGCACTTCAATTTTCCCAGTAACTTCTGTCTGGCTGCTTTGCACTGCCAAGTCGGATGCTTGGGGTGACGGTTCGGCTGTGCCTGCTGCTGCTAGGGGTTCAGTCGCTGCTGCTGCGTTGGCCGGAGCGATTGGGGCTGCTAACTCGATGTCGCTCCCTGTTGTTTGCAGTGTTGTTTGCAGTGCTGCTTCGCTGGTTTGTGGTTCGATTAAGGCTAGTTTTTCAGCATCTGCTTCGTTAACGACCGGGGTTTGGGCCGCTTCGACGCTGCTGTTTAAAGCCAGCTTTTCTGGGGCAGCAGGGGCTGCTGCAACTGGTTCTGCAACTATTTCTCCAACTATTTCTGCAATTTTTGACTCAGATGACTGAGCTGTAGCTAGCTGGTTGGCTTCAGCGGTTGCGGTCACTTCTGCGGCGATCGCAGTGGCAGTCATGACTGATGATAGCCCCAGAATTGCCGGGGATACTAGCAGTAAATTCCAAAAAGTTCTGTTCATTTTCCTCACACCTTCACACTCTATTCAACTCGACGAGCAGCAATTCCCAACTGCTAATTTTTGTGGTTGCTTGCCTGTTGACAATAACTGCCAAAATAGAACCTATCCATAACTGTTGATTCACTGTTGATTCACAGTAGGCGTGTCTACTTCTGCTTGAACGTATGGGCCGAGCCCTTATACCCCCAGGCATCAATTCAGGTCAAGCCCACATTACATTACGGTTGATTATACCATCACGTGCTAATTTCATCTCTCGATCGCCCGACTTGCTTGAGTTGCTCTGCGGGCGATCGACAACTGGTTCTACGGGTTCGACCACAATCTGCCTCTAACTGACAACTGCCCAGAGTCCTCGGTTACGCCAGACTTAACAGACAGTTCTAGGTAGGATTGTGGCTGCTTGTCGCATCCCTTATACAGCTTTATCTCCTCTTATGTCAAGGTTTTTAACCTAAGTTTAAACCTCGCGACCCGGCAGGGGCTATTTTCACGCCATGAGTGGGGAACTCAGACCTAAAGGCTGGTAGATTTACCCGCTCCAAACCAAAGTTCAGGCTTGACCAATTTTGCTTTTCTGATGCCCCCAGCAGTCGAGACTTGCCAGGGCGATCGCCATTTTTGATTCCGCCCGTCGGCGGGTTTAATTTCCGGCTATTTTAACACAACTTTTTTGTTGTTTGAGTGCGACTGCAACTGGTGGTGCTTGACCCGCTGTTGGCGCAGGGAAAGCTCACTTGCTTGACAGACCAACTATCCCCAAGATTCCTAGCGGTTTTAACGATGTTTTTGACGGAGGGCGATCGCAGGAGTTTAGTGTTAAGCTGGCTAAAATGCAGAAGTCGAAAATAGAGCTGCTGTCAGAACAAAAAACCCCAACGCTGGGGGTAAGCAAGTTATACCATTTTCGCTTAAAGAATTGGGAGTAACTGATGACATAAAGGTTGGGAGCTTGCCTACACTTGGATTATTTGGGGTAACTGGTATTAGTAAAAAAGTGAGGTTTTATGGAAGATTTTGGTGTTATTATTGCTTGCTGCGACCAAGATTATTTGTTTGCAAAGGGTTGCTGTGCTAGCATCCGATATTTCCTGGGAGATGTTCCCATCTGCCTGTTGATTGACGGTACGTTTTCCGTGACTCCCCTAGAAAAAGCTTACGGAGTGCGCGTCATTAATCACGATAGCGTCTCGGAGCCACTTCTGAGACAAAGAAGTTTTGGTTGGGGAAAAAGTCACATGATTCCCTTTTGGGAAAGTCCTTGGCAAAATTTTCTCGTGATGGATGCAGATACAATTGTTTGGGGAGATGTCCTCAAATTGGCTAATTTTCAAGACTTTGACTTTATTATTGACCAGCCTTGTAACGATTACTCCGATGCGGATATCACGGAATTTTTCTTTGACATTCCGGGAGTCGAAAAGTATTTTCCCGATTTTCGTTGGCAAGACTATCGCTCTCGCTATGTCTGTCCAGGCACATTTTTTGGGAAGCGAGGTGTTTTCAGCTTAGAGGAGTATAGAAAGATTCTGGATTTTAATGATGAACATCCAGAGATATTTAAGTATGGAGACATGGGCTTTTTTAACCTGATGGTCTTCCGCGCCGCTCAAGAGGGCAAACTGCGGGTGCAGAATGTGGATATGCAGTTGTTGGTGCCGGATTTTGACCAGGATTTGTTGAGAAAGCGGTTTCCGGTTGAATCAAGCGGGCCTGCAGGCGATCGTACTCAGGCGACTGTGATTCACTGGTGCGGGCCGAAGCCGACTTTATCTACTGGGAAAGTTTACTCGGAACCGATGAATTTTTGTCGTCGCAAGTGTCAGGAAGATGTTTGGAACCGCACGGGTTTGGCTGCCGAGATGTCGCTGCAAGTTGAGGATTTACAGCGATCGATCTACGTGTATAAGAATAAGTTTAAGAAGAAGTTTCGGCAGTTGGCGGGAAGTAAGTAGGATTTTTTAACCGCAGATGTCAGCGGATGAACGGGGATGCACGGGGATTTGGGCTTACCCTTCGAGGGGTAAAGTTGGTCCGGCTGGCGGTAAAACTTGGCGGTGAACGCTTATTTTGTGGCTTTCCCGCTGAGTTTGCATTTCGACGGCGATCGCCTCAAATTCGACTTCCATGCAGCCGTAGGGAATCTCTAACTCGACACTTGCTCGAACATTTCCAAACCCGTTAGCTTTAAATTCGGTAATCCAGCGCGGGCCGTCGAGAATCAGGTAGGTTTGCCGATCGTACACCCAAACTTTTACATAAATCCGGGGCATTAATTCCGGGAGTTGCACTTGCACTTTTACAGCCTGGCCCGCGATGATTTCGGCACGCGGCAATTCCAAAATGGGCATCGGTACTAATTCGTCTTCTGGCAAAACGTAGGGAGTTGGGGGAGTTACTTCGGCTGCGACAGTTGCGGTTTTTTGAGCAACTTGTTTCGGCTGCGGGGGTTCGTCAAAAACCACAAATTCTCTGGCTTCCGGGCTAGTAGATTTGGGATCGGAAATTGTTTCGCTGGTTTCGGGTTGCTGCTGGGTTGGGCTGCTTTCTTCCACAACGGCAATTTCGTCGCTGCTATTGGCGGCGGCTGTTGGATTTGGTGACAGGGTGGTTGCTTTCAGCCAGTCGGGGGATTCGCCGTTGCTGGCTAGGGAGCTCAGTCGCGACCAAAATCGACTTTCGACGTTTAAGGTCTGAAATGCCTGTTTTGTGGGTGCTGGCGGGGTTTCTGGGGCTGTTGTTTCTGGTTGGGGGCTGTTTTCGTGTTTTTGGTCGATCGCTCCGATTTCGGCTGTTTGAGTGGGATTTGGGAGGTCTAAAGGTTTGGTTTGCGGGTCGATCGACTCTGCGGCAGTTTGAGGCGAATTGGAGATTTCCGAGAGCAATTGCGATCGGCTGCTGTCGGGCAGTTTGTTACCGAATTCGGGCAATTCTAGACCGCCTGCACTTGGGCTGTGACGCGAAGCCAGTAGAGGGGGTAGGGCTTCCTTGCTTGGGGCTTCGGCGGGGGAGGGAGGCTCTAAGGATTTTTCTACTAGCTTGAGGAAGGATATATTTTTGGCGCTTCCAGGCTGTTTTGAGGCTGTTGGGGAGGGTTCCGCTTGATGCTTTTCTTCGATGAAATTGTCTTTAATTTCCTGTAGAAGGTGCTCTAAACGAGCTGTAATTGTGAATAGTTTGGTAGCTAGGGTGACGCCGCCGCTGCTGAGAATTGCTTCTCCTAAAATTAGGCGGCTTTTGCACTCGGTTGGGATGTAGGTGACGCAGGCAAAGATGCAGGGGGGAACTTGTTCTGGCATCGGCTGCTGGATTTCTGCGAGAATTTTTGAGGTTTGGGGGTCGCGCAGGTAAATTTGCAGTTGTGCTGAACCGATGAGTTGTTTGAGTTCTATCGCTTCGGATTCGGGGATGAGAGTTGCTGTTTTTCTGCTTTGTTGGGGGTGTTGGGGAATGTCGATTTTGCCGGAAATGATTAAGGGGCGACCGAGTTGGGTGACGAAGGTTTCTCGATCGAGGAGGAGTTCGAGTTTGACGCCCGGTTTGGGTGCGGGGGTTTGGGGAATTGGGAATTGGTAGATTTTGGTCTGCTGCGGTGCTGAATCGGCTGCTGGGATTTGGGTTGGTGCGGGGCGATCGACCGGGGAAGCGATTTGTGGGGCTGCGCGATCGACCGGGGAAGCAATTTGTGGGGCTGCGGTGGAAGCAGCAGGTTCGAGGTCGATCGGCGGTAGGGGTTCGGAGGTTTCCGATTCTGCGGGCAATACTTCCAACTGAACGCCGTACTGCCAAGGTTTTAGTGGTGTTGATTTGGGATCTGGCAAGCAGGAGAGTTCCCACAGTCCGGGTTTGAGCCTGGTGTAGGGAATGATCACGACTAATCCTTCGGGGTTGGTGCGGGCCGATCGGCTTTGGACTTTCCGCTGCGCCCCTTGGTCGAAGGAGGTATGGGTAACGCGAATTTCGATGTCGGTGTTGGGGTGCTGAATGCGAGCAACCACGCGGTATTTACCTTCTAGAATTTCCACGTCGGAGGTTTCTAGGGGCAACCAGGCGCGATCGCCTTCTTTCTGTAGCAAAAATTCTAATTTTTTCATCTTTCTTTCCCCTTGAAGGCTCCCGCTTGATTCGTCACAGGTTGGTGGTGGTTTGTTGAGCGACAGCTACAGATATTAAATTACTTATGTTTTATAGCCTATCACCTGTGTCGGTCAAGAGGCTCACTTACCAAGGACTGCCGATAATGCTGAAAGCTGCCCAATAATACGGATGGGATAAATCTTTGCTGTCGAGTTTGGGGATGGACGGGGGCAAGGGAGTGTCGCCTCGCGCACTTCGCAGTTGACCGCCTTCGATCGTCACTTTGCCTTCGATCGCGGCAATTTGTGCTTGCCGCATTGCTTCAGCTTTAATGATTGGAGGGTCGTTTGGCCTGCGGATTTTTAACTGCTGGTAAAACTCTGTCATCAAGGCGAGAGTCCCCGCATCGCTGACGTACCACAGGCTGGCGAGGGCTGATTTTGCTCCCGATTGCAGCGCTAAACCTGCAAATCCGAGTTCTGCTTCTTTGTCTCCCAAGGCGGTTCTACAGGCGCTTAATACTAATAGTTCGAGGGGCGGATTGTTCCATTTTAAATCTCTCATTTGATCGAGGCCGAGTTGGGTGTCCCAAAATTGAATGTAGGAGTTATTTGGAGTTCCTGGGCGGAATTCGGCGTGGGTGGCAAGGTGGATGATTCCGTATTTTTGTTGCAGTCGCTGGGATTGCAAGTTTACTATGGTGAATTCTTGGTTGAGAAAGGATTGACCGGGCCACTGTCGGGCGATCGCACCTAGTTCTAACGGAACTGCTGGCAGAGGTTCTTTGTTCGCCGTTTCTGCGAAATCAGATGCTCCCATTGCTAGAACTTGCACGTTTCTGAGGTCGGTGTAATTGCTGTCTGTGAGTTTGAAGGCGGGGATGCGGGAGAGGCTGTATTTTTGGATCAGAAATTGCTTTCCGTCGTGCATTGCTGCTAGGGGTACGGTTCGCAAACCTGCGCCGACGCAGAACAGCAAGGTTTCAATTTTTGCTGTTTGCAAATCTGTTTCTAGGGGTGCAATTATCCATTTGTAGAGTTGTTGGGCTGGTGCTAGATAGCTGGTGGTGTTGATTTTTACGGGGTTGGTGATTTCGCTGCCGAATTCTTTGACTACTGAGAGCAGTTTCTCTTGTTTGGCTTCGGGGACGCTGCGGAGAATGGGCGGGCGATCTGGCAATATTAAGATTAATTCTAGTTGGTCGGTGCGCGGGATGGCGTAAATTAAAGCTGGTTTTTTCTTGGTTTGAATTGCTAGGCGCGATAGAGTTTTTGATATTGCTGCGGCAGTTTTCGCACGGGCTGCAAAGTCTTGTTCAAAGTATTTTTGATAGTCTTCTTCCCAGTTTTGTTCGATTCTGGTTACGGCTTCGGTGAGGTTTCCCCGATCGAGCAAATTTCTCATTTCTTGCCCGCCCGGCCCGCCCTGGCCTGTGTTTTGGGCAATTGTAGCGAGGTTCGCCGTGCTCAGGCAGAAAAATATTGCTATCAAACAGTAAAAAATAGCTTTTTTAATTTTTTTCTGAGTCGTGTGTTTTTGTCGTTGCTGCTGGGATTGGTAGTGCATGATTTTGGGGCGGTTAAGGGCGCCGTTGGCGGCAGCAGTTGGCAAAAGTTTGGATGTGGGTGGGAATTTTGACTGTGCTGGCGATCGCCGCACGATTTTAGCATTCAAGACCAACCCCCAATATCTACCGTAGGGTGTGGATATTAGCAGCAACAGAGGCCCCACGCCAAGAAATTCGCGATTTATGTAAAAGTTTGTAAATTATGCAGGGGTTTTGCATAAACAGGACTTACGCAAAAAACTGAGATGTTGCACCCTTCTCAATAATCCTTTTACGAACAGGCATCTTGCCTGTTCCACAAAAAATTCATTTCTTGTGGAACGGGCCGGAGAGCCCGTTCTTAAGAATGGTGCAAGATGTGAGTTTAACCGGCATTAGCTATACGGGCATCTTTGAATTTTTGCGGCACATCCGCACTTCTCAGGTTGAATCGAGTTTTGTCTTGGTATTAAGTGAGAAATACCCTGCATCGATCGCCGATATATTGAGTTCCCTCAGTAGATATATTCTCTGTATTTACTTATTTTAAAATAGTTATATTTTTCGCCCCAACTTACTTAAAGCTCGACTTGTTAATTGTTTTGCCTCGGATATCTGCCAGGTTATTTCGTACAATTCGCCAAGACTGCTTTTCGCCTAAAATTTTGCCTGAAAACCTCCTAGTTTTTTAACATCATTGGCGGCGGTTGCTAATAGTTGAGCAACATAAATAAAAACACTTAATTATTTAGAAAATTTTACGCTATGCGGTCGATCGCTTTTTTCTTCTTTTCTCCTAAATAAGTAAAGCCTTCTTCCTTCTGCTATACATTGTGTGCGATCGAACTTGGCACGGTGCGTTAGCGAAGCCCTCGAAGAGGATCGCGATCCGATTGGGGGATGTGTCTTAGTATTTCTTCACATATCCTGATTTCGGTCTATGATATATGCCTTATGGCGTATTTGTGTTTAAAGCCCGTTACCGCGTACCGCTGATGAGTCAATCAACCAATCCACCGCTATCCCAACCAGTTTCTCGAAGAACCGCCCTCAAATTCCTCGGAGTCGGTGCCGCAGGCGGGCTGCTGGGCTACTCTCGATTTTCCAAGCCAGAGCCCGCCGTTTTTGTGCAAGATTCTCTTGACTTGCCCCGAATGCTGAATCAGCGCAAAACCGTTGCAGTTGTAGGGGCAGGCTTGGCCGGGCTCGCCTGTGCTTACGAACTCAGTCAGCGAGGTTTCGCCGTGACGCTGCTGGACAAATCGCCCCAACTCGGCGGCAAAATTGCTAGTTGGCCGATACAAGTCGGGAACGAAACTTTTATGATGGAACACGGTTTCCACGGTTTTTTCCCGCAATACTACAACCTCAAAAGTGTGGTTGAAGAACTAGAAATTACCGATAATTTTGTATCTTTAGAATCCTACGCCGTTGTGTTTCGAGACGGCAAATACAAACCCGAAGTTTTCCGTCCCAACCATTCAGCTTTTCCCTGGAATATAGTTGACTTGGGGATATCTTCTCCAAATCGGCTCAAGTGGGGAATCAATCTTACAAAACCCGCTCACTGGCAAGTATTTCGAGAAATCGGCGGTTTTCAAACTCAAAAAAGTTTCGATCGTCTCGACAATATATCAGTGGCCGACTGGGTAAAAGGTGAATTTCCGCGCGGACTTTATGACTTGTATTTTCTGCCATTTGCCAAGTCCAGCCTCAACGCTCCAGACGAATTGAGCGCGGGAGAATTAATGCAATTTTTCCACTTTTACTTTTTTGGAAATCCAGAGGGTTTGGCCTTCAACGGTACGCGGCAAGATATGGGCACGAGTTTGGTGCAGCCTATTGCCAAAGCCATTGAAAGCAAAGGCGGCAAAGTATTGACAGATGTCGCAGTCAGTGAGATTCGCTGGGAAAACGGCAAGATTGATTCTCTGAGTTACCAGTCTGGAGATGTGCAAAGTAAAATACCTTTTTGGGTGAAGCGAAACGCGCTGTTAACTGACAGCAACTCTACCGAATATTTCGGCGCTGGAGACAGCGTATTTGCCGCCGCACCGTCGGGAAAAGAGGCAATTTCTCTGAGCTGTACTCACCAAGGCTGCACAGTTCAGAAACAGAATGACGGTCAATTTCACTGTCCTTGTCACGGGGCAGTTTTTGATGCCGAAGGCCGAGTTGTGAGCGGGCCTGCTCAGCGGGATTTGCCTCGATTTAAGGTAGTCGATGAAAAAGCAGATGAAATACAGTTAGCAGCAGCGGTTAACCAATCGCAGCCGCAAAATTTTGGAGAAACATTGAAGGCTGATTATTATGTTTTGGCGGCAGATGTTCCGGGGATGCAGCATTTGTTTAGTTTGGCTAGCGGTGAGGTGAATCCGCAGGTGCAGAGTCGGATCGAGAGTTTGAAAATAGCCGATCCGTTTGCGGTGGGCCGTTTTTGGTTCGATCGCGAATTTCCCTGGGAACACAGCAATTTCAGTTCGCTTTCCGGCTACAAACTGACTGACAGCATTACGCTTTACCACAAAATTCAGGATCAGTTCATCGAGTGGAATCAGAAAACTGGCGGTAGTGTAGTGGAACTGCACGCTTATTGTTACAAGGAGAAGGAATTTCCGAACCAGGAAGTTTTGCTGGCGACTTTTGAGCAAGAATTGTACGAAATTGTACCGGAATTAAAAGAGGCAAATATGCTGCACCGGGAATTGGTAAATCAAAAGAATTTCTCTGGATATCCGCCCGGTAGCTATGCGGAAAGACCGGAGACTTGCTGCGCTGTTCCGAATCTGTTGTTTGCGGGAGATTGGGTGAAAATGCCGTTTCCGTGCGGTTTAATGGAAAGGGCAGTGAGCAGCGGTTTGTTGGCAGCTAATGCTATTTTATCTCAGGAGGGTTTGCAGAGGCGATCGCTCTTGACGGTGAATCCCGAAGGCGTGTTAAAAATCTAAGGTTTCCAGCGGGGCGGGCTTTATAAATCGTCAATTATCGGCTGGTATCCTCGGTGAAACCCGCCCCCTGTCATACCATTTTAGATTTTAGATTTTAGATTTTAGATTTGAAGAAATGGATATCACTGATTCAATAGGGGTTTAGAGGTTTCCTACACTTGCATTCTTTTTTTAAGATGAGTTACGGTTTGTGGGGGTGGTTTCCTTGACTAGAAAAGGCAGAGCTTGCCAACAAAAAAAATATCTGCGTTGAGGGGGGTGGATATGCGGTTAAAATATTATTGAATGAGTATAAAGCAATAATAGATGCTAAATAGTAACTGCAAAATTCGCAATAAATCTGTAACCTTTGATGCTTTTGCAACAGAATACGATTTCGCCGCCACCTTGCAAAACCAGAACGATTTCTTTACTAAAAATCTATCGACCAGCAAAGGTGCAGTATTAGATATTGGCTGCGGTTCGGGAATTCTGGCTTTTGAATTAGCCCAGTATTACGATAATGTTGTCGCCGTCGATTTGTCAGCAAAAATGCTAGATATAGCCCGTCAAAAACGCTCAGCCCCCAATATCGAATACCTCCAAATGGATGCCAGTCAATTAGCGATCGATCGCCAATTTGATTTAATAGTTAGTGCTGCTACTTTTCACCACCTGCCCAACCTCCCCGCGGCCCTCGATGCAATTAAAAAATTGTTAAATCCGCGCGGAAAAATCGTCTTTTTAGATAATATATCAGAAGTCGAGACCCCTGCTACAATAGGCTACATATTAGGTGCTGCGAAAGATTTGAGGATCGACTGTTCCACCTACGGATTTCGCAATGCTTTAAGATTATTAAAATTTCGATTGTCGCCTGGGTGGTTGAAGCATTTAGCTAGCGATAGGTATTTGTCAGAACGGAGATTTAGAAAAATTTACGGTCGTTGCTTTCCGGGCTGTTATTTTGTAAAATTGGGTTGTTTTATGGGCGTAATTTGGGAAGATTTGTAATGCAAAACAACGCGATAAAATCGGTAGCTGCAAGGGGAGAAAAAACTCAC
This sequence comes from Microcoleus sp. T3_D1, assembly GCF_036700405.1. Classification (NCBI taxonomy): domain Bacteria; kingdom Bacillati; phylum Cyanobacteriota; class Cyanophyceae; order Oscillatoriales; family Microcoleaceae; genus Microcoleus; species Microcoleus sp. T3_D1. The sequence continues at coordinate 221,444 of NZ_JAUBOV010000001.1, read as the reverse complement.
ATCCGCCAGTTGGGTATTAATCTCGATCGCTGGTATGCGATCGCCCGCAGCAGCGAGGTGGAAACTGGGCCGCTAGCTGCGAAAATCTGGAATCGGGCGATCGTACTTTTCCGCGACAGTGCAGGCAAAATCAACGCTTTAGAAGATAGATGTCCCCACCGGCAAGTTAAACTCAGCCACGGCAAAGTCAAAGGCAATTTAATCGAATGTGCTTACCACGGATGGCGGTTAAATGCAAGGGGAGAATGCGCCGAAGTCGATTATTTAGCAGAAAATCAAAAGCTACCTAACTGCAAAATTCGCTCCTATCCAGTCAAGGAACAAAACGGTTTTATTTGGCTGTTTCCCGGCGACGAAACGCAAGCAGAAAAAACTAATTTACTGGATTTGCCAGAGTGGGAACATCTCAATTATATTGCCACCGTTTCAGTTATCGACTGTCAGGCACACTATTCATTTTTAATTGAAAACTTGATGGATATGTACCACGGACACTTGCACGATGATTGGCAAGCTTGGGCAAATCCGGTGTTAGATACTTTAGAAGAAAACGAGCATCAAGTAACTGCTCGCTATCAGGCACAAAGTTATTACAAAATAGATAAAATTTGGTCAATTTCTCAGTTGTTTTTTAAATCTTTGCGCCGACTGCACCCGGAACCGCTGGAGGTGAGCTATGTTTACCCGCACTGGGTTTCAACTTTGGGGAGTGACTTTAAGATTTACTGCTTGGTTTGTCCGGTTAGCGAGACAGCAACTCGCGCTTATTTAATTCATTTTACCTCATTAAATGCGTTTTGGCGGCTGCACAAATTGCCTGTTTGGTTTCGCAAGTTTATCAAAGATAGTTGTTTCGGTGCGGCTCAAAAGTTATTAGATGGTTTGGTGCGGCAGGATGTGTTAATGATTGAAGAAGAACAGCAGGCTTTTTTGCAGCATCCAGAAAGAAAAAGTTATGAATTAAATCGAGCTTTAGCCAGCGTGCAAAAGTTGATTAGAAGTCAGGCGGAAAAACAGTAAAGTTAGCTTACAAACTGATAATTTTGTTTGTAATAAGAACTTTATACCAATTTTTTATGAGGCCCCGTAGAATCCGATCCTCCCTTAGCTTGCCCCCTACTCAACCCCTAGTCCCCTTAATAAGCGGGGGACAAGATTCCGATCAAAGTCAACCCCTACTCCCCAACAATCAGGGGGAGTAGGGGGTATGCGAGGGGGATCGAGATATGTGCAACTTCACATTAAATTGGTATTAATCCTAATTGAGATCAAATCCACTCTTCATCAGAATTATTCATCTCTCTTATCTCCCTCTGTGTTCTCTGCGTTCTCTGTGGTTAAATCATTCCGATACAACGGGAAACGATATGACTCTGAGGAAGGACTGAAGTCCTCACTACAAACGTAAAAAATCTAGTTACCGCCAGCACAAACTTTACTTTTTAGGCCGCTGCTTCTGGTAAACGCTGATAACTTTATCGGCATAAGTAGCAGTTGCCCCACTTTTACAAGCTGCGGAGTCCCCTGTCATCCACCAGCAAGCGGCGCGGCGTACAGCGGCTGTTTCATTGTTGCTGCTAGCTTTGTATTCGTCGCGCAGCAAATCGCCCACGATACAGGTAACAATTGATTTGGCTTTTGTCGCGTCAGCCTCAAATTGTTGCGGTGTTAAATCTTGTTTGGTACAGAATTTGGCCCAGCGGGAAATATTGTTCGGTAAAACTTGCCACTGACTGTACATTCCGTCATTTGCGGCTTGTGGGGGGGCGGCTTGTCGCAGCGCTTCTACAAGGGCGGAAACTTGCGCGTCGGTGACTGATTGCGCTGCTGCTGGAAGTGCTTGCAATCCGAGGCTAATTATCAGGCTGCCGAATAGTAGATTGGTTTTTGCGATCGATTTAAAATTCATTCACAATGCCCTGTGTGATTTAAACTTTTGTTTCCTCAAACAAGGTTTACTATTTTGTCGAGCGAATACCTCTGTCTTAAGTATGATTTGCTTGTTGAATGGGCTGTCGATCGCACTTACGAGAGAAATTGCCGATCGACTGCGATAAAATTATAGAAGTACAACCCGCGAAATTCAATGAAAATGCCTACCAGCGATAGCTACCGCGAGTCCCTAATTGAATCTCTCAAAGATGCCGAACACGCTGCTGGTTTTATCGGGGCTATCTTAGAAGAAAAAGACCCTGAACCAGCACTTTTGAGAAATGCCATCCGAAAGGTGATTGAGGCTCGAATCAGGATGAATGCTCTTTCTGATTCAGCAAAAGAACATCACGAAAAACTCGACAAGATGCTGACTGAAAGTGGAGGTTCGGAAATTTACAGTTTGGTAGAATTGCTCGAAGCGTTAGGATTTAAACTAGAAATTACTGTCGCAGATACTGAGTTGCCCGCTGACTCGAAATCAACGGAGATTGGGGAATCAGAATTATCGCCCGAATCAGTTAATTTATAGCAGATTGTATCCTTATTTCGATCGCAGTAAAGGTTAATCTAGATTATCGGTTGTGTGGGGGCGGGTTTATATAAATTGTTGGCGGGGATTAAATATTATTGGTGAACCCGCCCCTACAGACATTTGTAGGGGCGGGTTTTACCAACCATTTATGCTAGAAACCTACCATCTCAAAAACCCGCCCCCACAAGGCGAAAAATATTTCATTTCGATCGCA